>JBDTGE010000158.1:0-14617 GCA_039937575.1 Jatrophihabitantaceae bacterium | reverse complement strand
GTGCTGCGGCGGTGGCCTATGGGCTCTACCTGATCATCCCGCAGTTCCACCACGGTTGATGAGGCAATAGCCAGTGTTCTGTACACATTGGACACTGCCGGCGCGGTAGCCGTTGCAGAATGGTGACGATCTGGTCTCAGGCGCGCGGGGGAACTGTCGCGAGATCCGAGTGGGGCATAGCGTCCGACAAGTTGAGCGGCAGCCGCAGGGGCAATGTCGCATCGATCGACCAGGACGCAGGAGGCGCGCGCGGATGACCATGCCCGTCGGGGAGTTCCCACTCGCGACCGAGTTCCGCGGCACCGGAGAGCCCGAGCCGGGTCCGAGTACCCAGATCGCGGGACGCTCACTGCGGGCGATCGCATGGCGGCGGCTGCGTAGGGACAAGGTCGCGATGGCCGGCGGCGTCGTCTGCATCCTGTTGTTTCTCGTCGCGATCTTCGCAAAGTACTTGTGCGAGTGGTACGGCTACACGCCCAATATGGCGTTCCCCAAGTTGACCGACGCATCGACGCAGATGCCGATCGGCCACTTCGGTGGCATGAGCGGCGCGCACTGGCTCGGCGTCACGCCGGTAAGCGGGAACGACATCCTCGCCAACTTGATCTACGGTCTGCGCACATCGCTGATCATCGGGACACTGGCGACGGCCGTGTCGCTGGTCCTGGGGCTTATCTTCGGGATCCTGTCCGGGTACTTCGGCGGCTTCTCCGACACCGTGATCTCGCGCGCGATGGACTTGCTGCTGTCCTTCCCCGTTCTGCTGTTCTCCATCGCGTTGCTGACAATCTTCTCGATCATCCCGTCGTTCCTCGGGCTGAGCGGCGAGACGCTGCGGTACGCCGTGATCATCTTCGTGCTGGGGTTCTTCGGCTTCGCCTATATCGGGCGCATCGTGCGCGGCCAGGTGCTCTCGATCCGGGAGAACGACTTCGTCGCGGCCGCCCGCAGCCTCGGTGCGACCAATACGCGGATCATGATACGCGAGATCGCACCGAACCTGGTTGGCCCGGTGCTGGTCTGGACGACGCTGACCATCCCGAACTACATCCTCGGCGAGGCGGCTCTGTCCTACCTCGGCGTGGGGATCACGCCGCCGAGCGTCTCGCTCGGTGACATGCTCAGCACCGCCGGTGACTACTTGCAGGTCGACCCGGCCAACTTGTTCTACCCGGGCATCGCGATCTTTATCGCGGTGCTCGCATTCAACCTGTTCGGAGACGGGCTTCGTGACGCCCTCGACCCCAGATCGACTCGCTGAGATCCCGACAACGGTCGTGGTCATCACTCAAGAAAGGTGTGGATAGATCGATGAGAACTCATCCGCGGATGGCCCTTGTGGTCGGCGTCATCGCCGTTGCCGCGACGGTCTTAGCCGGCTGCGGAGGCAGCAGCGGCAATAGCAAGTCCACAACGGGTAACACCACCACCAACGCGACGTCCGGGTACGACGCGGCGTCGAACAAAGTCATCAACGCGTCCACCAAGCAGGGTGGCACGATGAACCTGCTCGCGGGGGGCGACTGCGACTCGTGGGATCCCCAGCGCACCTACTACGGCTGGTGCTGGAACATGCAGCGGCTGTTCACCCGGTCGCTGATCGGTTACTCGTCCGTGAACGGCACCAAGTTCACGCTGGCGCCCGACCTGGCTACCAGTATGGGCACGCACAACGCCGACTTCACCCAGTGGAGCTTCACCCTCAAGACGGGCCTGAAGTGGTCCAACGGCCAGCCGATAACGCCACAGGACGTCCAGTACGGCATCTCCCGGCTGTGGGCGACCGACGTGATCAACGGCGGACCGGCGTCGTACTTCCTGACCGGCATCAAGTCGCCGCCCAACTACACCGGCCCGTACAAGATGGGCGTGAACAACGTCGGCATGACCGTGACGGCGACCACGATCACGTTCCACCTGACCGGCGCGAACGCCGACTTCGACTACCTGATGGCGATGGCCGCCTCGGCTCCGGTGCCGGACAAGACCGAGGGTGGCCCGGGCTTTGTCGGTGCGGACTACACCAAGCACCCGATGGCCTCCGGCCCGTTCGAGATCCAGTCCTACCAACCGGCGAACCAGATCACGTTCGTGCGCAACCCCAACTGGAGCCAGAGCACTGACACGATCCACCACCCGCTGGCGGACAAGATCGTGCTCACGATCGACACCAACCCCGCGGACATCGGCCAGAAGCTGGCGGCCGGGACGGCCGACGGCCAGACCGACAAGCCGGTCAACCCCGCCTTCCAGGCGCAGATCCTGACCAGCGCGACGCTGAAGAAGAACGCGGATGACCCGGTGAGCGCGTTCACGCAGTACCTGACGGTCATGCCGTCGGTCATCCCGAACCTGCACTGCCGCCTCGCCGTGTTCTACGCGGTCGACAAGGCCGGGTTCCTGCGGGCCTACGGTGGCCCGACGGCCGGCCAGGTCGCCAGCTCGATGACCCCGCCCGGGATCACCGGCAACGACCCGACGCTCGTCCCGTACCCGAGCGGTTCGGACAACAGCGGCGACGTCACGAAGGCCAAGGCCGAACTGCAGCAGTGCGGCAAGCCGAGCGGGTTCAGCACGAAGTTCGCGTACTCGACACCGAGCCCGCAGGCCGTGCTGGCGTTCAAGGCCGAGCAGTCGGCGCTGAGCCGGGTAGGCATCAACATCACGGCCGCGCCTCAGGCCCAGTCGAGCTACTACAGCTCGTTCATCGGCTCGCCGCGCAACATCAAGGCGCAGGGCCTGGGCATCGCGCTCGCCGGATGGGGCGCTGACTTCCCGACCCCGGTGGGCTTCTACCAGTCGATCACCAACGGCAACGCCATCGTGCAGACGGGTAACAGCAACTACCCGAGCCTGAACGACCAGGTGATCAACAAGATCCTGGACAACGGGCCGAGTGGAGTGTCGACCGCGGCAGATTGGCACATGCTGAACGTGCAGCTGATGACCGACGCGGTCTACATCCCGATGTACTGGGGCAAGAACCTCTACTACCGCAACCCGCGCCTGACGAACATCACGACCGACAACGCACTCGCGTTCGGTATCTACGACTGGGTCAATGTGGGTGTTGGCGGCTGATCCCACTGTCGCTACCCGTAGAGAGGTGAAGCCGATGCTGGTCGGTCCGGGCAAGCCCGGGCCGACCAGCCCGGCGAAACTGCAATGATCCGGTACATCACCCGCAGGCTGATCGGGTCGGTCTTCGTCCTTTTCATCGTGAGCCTGGTGACGTTCGCGATCTTCCAGCTCGCGCCACTGCTGTCACACACCTCGCCGGTCTACTACTACATCGGCAAGATCCCGTTCCCGCCACACTCGGTGCAGTTGAAGCTGCTCGAGCACCGTTTCGGGTTCGACCGGCCCTTGCCGCAGCAGTACTGGAACTGGCTGCACGGAATCCTGTTCGGCCGCACGATCGACGACGGAACGGGCGACATCCAGCACTGCGGCGCGCCCTGCCTGGGCTACTCGTTCCGGCTGAACACATCGGTCACCACCCTGATCGCGCAGGCGTTCCCGGTGAGCCTGAGCCTGGCGGTCGGTGCGGCCGTGCTGTGGCTGGTCGGCGGCGTCTCGATCGGCACCGTGTCGGCGCTCAAGCGGGGCAAGCTCATCGACCGGGTCGGCATGACGATGGCCCTCGCCGGGGTCTCGCTGCCGATCTTCTTCACCGGCCCGATCCTGCTGCTGGTCTTCGAGTTCCAGCTCAAATGGCTGCCGAACGTGACTTATGCGGGCATCACCAGCGATCCGGCGCAGTGGCTCCGGAGCATGGTGCTGCCCTGGATCACGCTGGCGTTCCTGTTCGCTGCGCTGTACGCGCGGCTGACGCGGGCGAACATGCTCGAAACGATGAACGAGGACTTCATCCGCACGGCGCGCGCGAAGGGCCTGTCCCGACGCGACGTCGTGGTCAAGCACGGCCTACGCGCGGCGCTCACGCCCGTCGTGACGATCTTCGGCCTGGACATCGGCCAACTGATCGGCACGACCGTCATCACCGAGACCGTGTTCAATCTGCGTGGGCTGGGGTTTCTGTCCATTCAGTCGATCAGGCAGCAGGATCTACCGGTCATCATGGGCGTGACGATTGTCGCGGCGGTTGCCGTGGTCGTTGCCAACCTTGTTGTGGATGTCGTCTACGCCGTGGTTGATCCACGGGTCAGCTACAGCTAGGAGTCACGTGAGCGCCGAAGTGATCGACGTGGAGATCGAGCCGCGCAAGGTGCCCGACGCGTTCTTGTCGGTGCGCGAGCTGCGCGTGCACTTCCCGACCGATGACGGGCTGGTGAAGAGCGTCGACGGGCTCTCCTTCGATGTCGAGCGTGGCCAGATGCTCGGTATCGTCGGCGAATCCGGATCCGGCAAGTCGGTGACCAGCCAGGCGATCCTGGGCCTGCACAAGGGCAGCCGCGCCCAGGGCACCGGTGAGATCTGGCTGGACGGGCGGGAGCTGGTCGAGGCGCGTGAGGAGGAGATGCGCGCGCTGCGGGGTAGCGAGATGTCGATGATCTTTCAGGACCCGCTGTCCGCCTTGCACCCGTTCTACACGGTGGGGTGGCAGATCAGCGAGGCGTACCGGGTGCACAACAAGGCCACCAAGAAGCAGGCACGCGTCCGCAGCGTGGAGATGCTCGCGCGGGTGGGCATTCCCGATCCCGACGGCCGTTTCGACGACTACCCGCACCAGTTCTCCGGCGGCATGCGCCAGCGGGCGATGATCGCCATGGCCCTGATCTGCAATCCGAAGCTGCTCATCGCCGACGAGCCGACGACCGCACTGGACGTCACCGTCCAAGCCCAGATCCTCGAACTCATCAAAGACGTGCAGCGCGAGTTCAACTCGGCGGTCATCCTGATCACGCACGACCTCGGCGTGGTCGCCGAAACATGTGACTCGGTAGTGGTGATGTACGGCGGGCAGTGCGTCGAGCGGGGTGCGGTCGATGACATCTTCTACCGCCCACAGATGCCCTACACCTGGGGGTTGCTCGGCTCGATGCCGCGGATGGACCGCACCCGCCAGGCCCGACTGACGCCTATCCCCGGCCAGCCGCCGTCGCTGATCCAGGTCCCGGCCGGCTGTGTGTTCAACCCGAGGTGCGGCTTCACCGACAAGGTGCCCGGCCGCCGCTGCTTCACCGCGCATCCCGACCTGGGCGACGCCGGTCCCGGGCACCTGGCCCGCTGCCATATCCCGGCTCCGGAGCGCCTGGAACTGTTCCAGAGCGAGATTGCGCCGAAGCTGTGAGCGCGATGCGCGAGAGTGCGCCCCTGGACGGGCAGCCCGGACCGCAAGAGGCGGCCCGCCTGGACGACGCGCTGCTGGCAGTGGACGGGTTGAGCAAGCACTTCCCGATACGGCGAGGCCTGTTCATCCAGCGCCAGGTCGGTGCCGTCAAAGCGGTCGACGGTATCTCGTTCGCTGTACGGGCCGGCGAGACGCTGGGGCTGGTGGGCGAGTCCGGCTGTGGAAAGTCGACCACGGGCCGTGTGATCACCCGGCTGCTCGAGCCGACATCAGGAACGATCATGTTCGACGGCCAGGACATCACGAAGTTCCACGGCCGGCGGATGCGCCACCTGCGTAACGAGATCCAGATCATCTTCCAGGACCCGTACTCCTCGCTGAACCCGCGCCACACGGTCGGCACGATCGTGGGCTCGCCGTTCCAGATCCAGCACGCCGCCACCGAGCACGGGGTCAAGGCCGAGGTCCAGTCGCTGCTCGAACGCGTCGGTCTCAACCCTGAGCACTACAACCGGACCCGCACGAGTTCTCCGGCGGGCAACGCCAGCGCATCGGGATCGCCCGGGCGATCGCGCTGCGCCCCAAGCTGATCGTGTGCGACGAGCCCGTGTCGGCGCTGGACGTCTCGGTCCAGGCCCAGGTCGTCAACCTGCTCGAGGACCTGCAGCACGAGTTCAACCTGACCTACGTCTTCATCGCTCACGACCTCTCCGTGGTGCGGCACATCTCGGACCGCGTCGCCGTCATGTATCTCGGCAAGATCATGGAACTCACCGACCGCGACACCCTTTACAGCGTGCCGGTGCACCCGTACACGCACGCGTTGATGTCCGCGGTGCCCGTGCCGGACCCGGCGAAGGAGTCGCGGCGCGACCGGATCCTGCTGGTCGGCGACCTGCCCAGCCCGTCCGCGCCGCCGAGCGGCTGCGTGTTCCACACGCGGTGCCCGAGGTACCGGGAGGTTCTCGACGACGGTCAGCGCGAGCGGTGTCGTGACGTCGTCCCGTTGCTCGAGGCGAAGTCGCCGGATCACTTCGCGGCTTGTCACTTCCCCGAGGTTCGAGCCGATATCGCCGCGGCCGAGGATCGTGGCGTCGCCGTCGACGCCGGCCCCGAGGAGGGCGACTCGGCCGGGTGATCGCAACCGGCCGGCGCACACCGGCCCGCACGAGGTCGGCGTCACGGAGGTGCGGTTGAGCGTCGATAGGCTGGGGCGGTGACTGACCGCCTGCCGATCAAGATGCTGCACGACCGGGTCCTGGTGAAGGAGCCGCGTGATGAGGGCGAGCGCCGCTCGTCCGGCGGCATCCTCATCCCGGCCACCGCGTCCGTAGCGAAACGGCTGATGTGGGCCGAGGTGCTGGCTGTGGGCAACCACGTGCGGGCGGTCGAGGTCGGTGACCGGGTCCTGTTCAGCCCGGACGACCACCACGAGGTCGAGATCGCGGGGGATCAGTACCTGTTGCTACGCGAGCGCGACCTGCATGCGGTGGCGGCTGAGCGCAACGATGCGAACACCGGCCTGTACCTCTGACGGCTGGGGTCAGGCCGAGCCGTGCTGCCGGAGTCGGGCCAGCCAGCCGCGCGCGTCGAGGAAGTCGTGGTCCGCCCGCCCGGTCGGCACCGGCCCGCGCGCGCCGTCGCGACGCTGGTACGAGCCGAGGTAGCGGACGTCCTCGCACACCCGGTGCAGGGCGGCGAGTGCGTCGCCCACCCGCTCCTCCTGGATGTGCCCCTCGCAGTCGATCGAGAAGCAGTACTGACCGATGCGGCCCTTGGTCGGCCGGGACTCGATGCGGGTCAGGTTCACCGCGCGGGACGCGAACTCGGTCAGGATCTCCAGCAGCGCGCCGGAGTGATCGGCCCGCAGGTACGCGACGAGCGTCGTCCGATCGTTGCCCGTCACCGGTGGCGGTGCACTCGGACGGGTCAGCAGGACGAAGCGGGTGACCGCGCCCGGGTTGTCGGCGACGTCGGTGGCGAGCGCGGTCAGGCCGTAGAGCGCTCCGGCCACGGACGCACTGATCGCGGCGTCGTACTCGCCGGCCGCGACCGACCGTGCTCCGCCGGCCGTCGAACCGACCATGGCCACCTGCGCATCGGGCAGGGTGGCCCGCAGCCAGCGCCGGACCTGCGCCTCCGCGTGTGGATGGGTGGCGATCGTGCGGATGTCGGCCGACGTCGTGCCGGCGCGGGCCAGCAGGTCGAACGCGACCTGCAGGTACGTCTCCTCGGCGACGATCAGCGGCTCGCCGTTGGCCAGCTCGTCCAGCGTCGCCGGCACCGCGCCCTCGACCGAGTTCTCGATCGGGACGAGCGCACCGTCCGCGTCGCCGGCCCGCAGTGCGTCGATCGCCACGGTGACGCTGGACATCGGCCGCAACTGCGCCCCGGCCGCAATCGGGAGCTGTAGCAGGGCGGCGTGGGCGAACGTCCCCTCAGGACCCAGGAACGCGAGAGTCGTCACGGCAGCCGAGCCTACGGTGCAGGTCAGCCGGCCTTGCGCGACAGCAGTCCGGTGCGCTGCTTGTGCACCGCGGACGCCACCGCCTGCTGCTCCTCGGGCGAGAGGTCGTTGTCGCCGCCGGAGCTGCTGCGCCCGGACGCGATGCCCTTGGCGTACACGCGAGTGTCGCTCTGCCCGGCGATGGAGGTGATCGTGACGCCGTCGCCCTGCTCGTCCAGCAGGGCGAGGGAGAACGACATTCGCCCGGATACGCCGGTGAACGCGTCGTAGCGCACGAGGGCGATGTTGCGCAGGACGCCGGCGACCTCGACGGCGCCGGCCTGGGCCGCGGCCAGAGACTGCTCGCGGGCCTGCGCGAGCTCGGTGCGGAGCTCGGCGATCTCCTCGAGGGCGGTGGCGGTCAGCTCGGCGTGCCGGTTCGTCGCCTCGATCAGCGACTCGCGTGCCTGCCCGCTCCGGGTCCCGCGCGCGAGCAGAGTGGTGGCGCGCCGCAGTTTGGCCAGCGTGCGCAACGCGATGTACGCCGCGACGAGGGCGACGTAGGCGAGCACGAGCGCGAAGACCGCGACGTAAGTGGACATCGCCGTCCAGGCTAGGGCCGGGCACCCCATCTCCCGGCGCGACACGGCGCCCGACGACCCAAAGCGTGATACTCGGGGCGCGCCACGGCGGTCACGGAGTACCACGGCCCGGCGCTGCCGAGTGTGATGGACAAGATGTGCAGTGAATGTCGTACAGATCTAGACATTATGTGCAGGATGTTTGCCACTGCGACGTACAGTTGCAACTTCAGTTGCGATATTGCACGCTGAGTGCATGACCACAGTCGAGTTGACCCCGCAGGAGCGCGCCGCCGACCTCACCGTCGAGCGCCTGAAGCAGCTGGTCGGCCTGGTCGACTACGACGAGGCGAAGGACCCGTTCCCGGTCACCGCGATGGACGCCGTCGTGTTCGTGTCCGGCAACGCCACCCAGAGCGCGCACTTCTACCAGCACGCCTTCGGCATGACCTTGGTCGGCTACTGCGGTCCCGAGACCGGCAACCGCGACCACCGCGGCTTCGTGCTGCGCTCCGGCTCCGCGCGGTTCGTCATCCTCGGCCCGGTCGACCCGGCCAGCCGGTACGCCGATCACCACCGCATCCACGGCGACGGCGTCATCGACCTCGCGCTCGAGGTCCCCGACGTCGACAAGTGCATCGCGCACGCCCGCGCTCAGGGCGCCACGATCCTCGACGAGCCGCACGACGTCAGCGACGATCACGGCACCGTCCGGATGGCCGCGATCGCCGCGTACGGCCAGACCCGGCACACGCTCATCGACCGCTCGCGCTACGACGGCATCTACCTGCCCGGGTACGTCGAGAAGTCCTCGACCATGACCGGGCCGGGCAAGAGGTTCTTCCAGGCGATCGATCACTGCGTCGGCAACGTCGAGATCGGCCGGATGGACGAGTGGGTCGATTTCTACAACCGGGTCATGGGCTTCGTGAACATGGCCGAGTTCGTGGGCGACGACATCGCGACCGAGTACTCGGCCCTGATGAGCAAGGTGGTCGCGAACGGCAACCATCGCGTCAAGTTCCCGCTCAACGAGCCATCGCCGGGCAAGCGCAAGAGCCAGATCGACGAGTACCTGGACTTCTACGCCGGCCCCGGCTGCCAGCACATCGCCCTGGCGACGAACGACATCCTGCGCACCACCGATGAGATGCGGGCCCGCGGCATCGAGTTCCTGGACACCCCTGACTCGTACTACGACGACCCGGTGTTGCGCGAGCGCATCGGGCAGGTGCGCGTGCCCATCGAGGAGCTCAAGGCGCGCAACATCCTGGTCGACCGGGACGAGGACGGGTACCTGCTGCAGATCTTCACCAAGCCCGTGGGCGATCGCCCGACCGTCTTCTTCGAGCTGATCGAGCGGCACGGCTCGCTCGGGTTCGGCAAGGGCAACTTCAAGGCCCTGTTCCAGGCGATCGAGCGTGAGCAGGAGCTACGCGGCAACCTCTGACCCGCACCCCACCGAGGGGTGGGAGAGTTGGCACGTGACCGACGCACCGCTGGATGCCACCACCGCACCTGCAACTGACACCGCACCTGCAACTGACAGTGCGCCCGCAGCGGAAGCGACGACGGTGACGTTTGCTGACCTGGCGTTGCGGCCGGAGCTGCAGCGCGCGCTGGAGGGGCTGGGCTACGAGGAGCCGACACCGATCCAGCGCGAGGCGATCCCACCGGTGCTCGAAGGGCATGACCTGCTGGGTCAGGCCGCGACCGGAACCGGTAAGACAGCCGCGTTCGCGCTGCCGATCCTGCAGTCGCACCAGCCGGGCGGGCGCCGTCCGTACGCGCTGATCCTGGTGCCCACCCGCGAGCTGGCCATCCAGGTCTCGGAGGCGATCCACCGCTACGGCCGCGAGCTCGGCGCCCGCGTGCTGCCGATCTACGGCGGCCAACCGATCCTGCGGCAGATCCGCGCGCTCGAGGCCGGGGTCGACGTCGTGGTGGCGACTCCGGGCCGGGCGATTGACCACCTCACCCGCAAGACGTTCAACACCGACGAGCTGCGGATCGTCGTGCTGGACGAGGCCGACGAGATGCTGGACATGGGCTTCGCCGAGGACATCGAGGCGATCCTGGAGGTGGTGCCGGCGCAGCGGCAGACGGTCCTGTTCTCGGCGACGATGCCCGCACGCATCAACGGGCTGGTCAAGCGCTACCTCACCGACCCGGTCAAGGTGAAGATCCACCGCGAGGACACCGCCGCCGCGTCCGCGCGCGTGCGCCAGGTCGCCTACCTCGTGCCGCGCGCCCACAAGCCGTCCGCGCTCGGGCGGCTGCTGGACGTCGAGAGCCCGAGTGCCGCCATCGTGTTCTGCAAGACCCGCGAGGAGGTGGACACGCTCAGCGAGACCCTCACCGCGCGCGGCTACCGCTCCGAGGCGCTGCACGGCGGCATGACGCAGGACCAGCGCGACCGGGTCATGCAGCGCATCCGCAGCGGCGCGGCCGAACTGCTCGTCGCCACCGACGTCGCGGCCCGGGGCCTGGACATCGAGCACCTCACCCACGTCGTCAACTACGACGTCCCGTCCGCGCCGGACTCCTACGTGCACCGCATCGGCCGGGTCGGGCGCGCGGGACGCGAGGGCGTCGCGATCACGCTCGTCGAGCCCCGCCAGCACCGGCTGCTGAAGACGATCGAGAAGACGACCAGGCAGAGCATCAGCGTCGAGAAGCTGCCGACGGTCGCCGACCTGCGCACCCGACGGCTCGAGCTCACCCGGTCCGCCCTGCACGAGACGCTGCAGGAGGCCGACTACGAGCAGTACCGCGTCGTCGTCGACACCCTGACCGACGACTTCGACCTGATGGAGGTCGCGCTCGCCGCGGTCAAGCTGGCCCACGAGGCCAACGGCGTCGTCGAGGCCGAGGACGAGATCCCGGACGTCGCCCCGCCGAGGGACTCGGGCCAGAGCGGCGGCGACCGGCCGTGGGAGAAGGACCGCGACCGCGGCAGAGATCGGGGCAGCGATCGCGGCAGCGACCGGGGCGCCGATCGCGGCAAGGGTGCCGCCCGCGGGCCGGCGGCGAGCGGGCCGACCACTCGCATCTTCGTCAGCCTCGGCCACGCGGCGAAGATCCGCCCGCAGGACCTCGTCGGGGCGATCGCCAACGAGTCGAGCCTGTCCGGCCGGCAGATCGGCGCGATCGAGATCACCCACAAGTTCTCGATCGTCGAGATCCCCGAGTCGGCGGTCACCGAGGTGATCGACGCGCTGCAGAAGACGTTGATCAAGGGCCGGAAGGCGAAGGTGGAGCGGTACAAGCCGCGACACGAGCAACCAGGAGCGAAGTAGATGAGCACCCCACGAGCGAGCGTCCAGCTGCGGCCGGTCCTGCGCACCCTGCCGGCGTACGTCCCGGGGCGCACGGTGTCCGGCGCGATCAAGCTGGCGAGCAACGAGACGCCGTACCCGCTGCTGCCGCACGTGATCGAGCGGATCGCGGCCGCGGCCGCTGACGCCAACCGCTACCCCGACAACGGATCGGCCGAGCTCACCGCCGCCGTCGCGAGCAGGTTCGGCGTCGACCCGGCTCGGGTGGCGGTCGGGTGCGGCTCGGTGTCGCTGTGCACGCAGCTGGTCCAGGCGGTGGCCGACGCCGACGACGAGGTCATCTACGGCTGGCGCTCGTTCGAGGCCTACCCGATCATCGTCGCGGTCAGTGGAGCGTCCTCGATCCAGGTGCCGCTGCGCGATCACGTCCACGATCTCGACGCGATGGCCGACGCGATCACCGGCAAGACCCGGTTGATCTTCCTCTGCAACCCCAACAATCCGACGGGCACTGCCGTTCGCCGCGACGAGCTGATCGCGTTCCTGCGGCGCGTGCCCGAGAACGTCGTGGTCGCGCTGGACGAGGCCTATCGCGAGTTCGTCACCGACGCCGACGTCCCGAACGGCTCGACCCTGCTGTCCGAGCACCCCAACCTGGTCGTACTGCGGACGTTCTCCAAGGCCTACGGGCTGGCCGGGTTACGCGTCGGGTACGCGATAGCGGCCGATCCGGCCCTCGCGTCCGCGCTGCGCCAGACGCAGGTGCCCTTCGCCGTCACCACGGTCGCGCAGCAGGCGGCGCTGGCCTGCCTGGAGCCCGAGGCCGAGGGCCAGTTGATGGAGCGGGTCGGCGAGATCGTCGCCGAGCGCGACCGGGTGCACGCCGAACTGCTGGCGATGGGCTACGACGTCCCGCCGACCGAGGCCAACTTCGTCTGGTTCCCGCTCGGCCCGGCGAGCATCGACTGGGCCGCCGGCTGCGAGCAGCGCAAGGTGATCGTCCGCGCGTTCGCCGGATCAGGCGTCCGCGTCACGATCGGCACCGCCGCGGAGAACGACACCTTCCTGGCCGCGGCCCGGGAACTCGCCCCGCACTGACCGCCCGCGGCGAATGCGTCCACCAACGGGGAAAACCGGCGGGACGCTGGTAGGAATGCCCGCATGACAGTTCGCGTGCGGCTCCTGCTCGGGAGCGCCCTGATGCTCTTCATCGAGTTGGCGCTCATCCGATGGCTCGGCGCGAACATCGTGCACCTGTCCTACTTCTCGAACTTCGTGCTGATGGGTTCGTTCCTCGGGATCGGCCTCGGTTTCCTGCGCGCCGCCGGGCCCGGCCGCGGCCCGAGGCCGATGCCACTGCACTCGCTGGTCGTGCTGCTCGCGCTCGTCGGCTTCGTCAGCGCCTACCCGGTCACCGTGGACAAGGCGAGCAATCAGTTGATCTTCTTCACCACCGGCACGACGACCGGGCCGCCGATCTGGCTGACCCTGCCGGCCGTGTTCCTCGCCGTGGCGGCGGTGCTGTCCGGGCCGGGGGAGATCGTCGGCTCGTGCTTCGGGCAGCTCGAGCGACTCGAGGCCTACCGGTTCGACCTGCTCGGCAGCCTGCTCGGGATCATCACGTTCACCGGGCTGTCCTTCCTCGGCGCGCCACCGCTCGTCTGGTTCACGATCGTCGGTGCCCTGTTCATCGCGCTGCTCGGCCGCCCGGCGACCTCGGTGAGCGTGACGCTCATGCTGGCCCTGCTGGTGATGTTCGTGTACCCGCTTCGACACGACACCGGCGACTTCTGGTCGCCGTACTACGAGGTCTCGACGGCCAGCGTGATCGACAACGGGCAGCCGACCTGGAGCATCGACGTCAACGGTGTCCCGCACCAGCGGCTCACCTCGGCCGCAGTGCGGTCCAGGGAGGAGCCGTGGTACCTGCAGACCTACCAGCAGATTCCCGGCAACCCGGGCAACGTGCTGATCGTCGGCGCCGGCACCGGTACGGACGTCGCGATCGCCCTCGCGCAGGGCGCCACGCACGTCGACGCGGTCGAGATCGACCCGACGCTGCTGCGGTTCGGCCGCCAGCACAACCCGGATCACGCCTACCAGAGCCCACGCGTCACGACGCACGTCGACGACGGCCGGGCGTTCCTGGAGAGCACGTCGAAGAAGTTCAATCTGATCATCTTCGCGCTGCCCGACTCGCTCACCCTGGTCTCCGGCGCCAGCTCGCTGCGGCTGGAGAGCTACCTGTTCACCAAGCAGTCCATCCAGACCGCGCGCTCGCACCTCGCGCCGGGCGGCGCGTTCTCGATGTACAACTTCTACCGCGAGCAGTGGCTGGTCGACCGGCTGGCCGGCACGCTCGATGACGTGTTCGGCCACTCGCCGTGCGTGTACGAGGACCAGGCGGCGACCGCGCTGGCGGTGATGACGGCCGGCCTGAGCCCCGCCGACCAGACCTGCGCCCAACCCTGGGTGCGTACCGCTTCGACGCCACCGCCCGCGACCGACGACAAGCCGTTCCTGTACCTGGAGCACAGCACGATCCCCTCGCTGTACCGGACGGCGCTGCTGCTGATCATCCTGGGCAGCGTCCTGGCGATCGGCTTCGTGCTGGTCCTCAACGCGGCCGCGGGTGGCGCCGGGGCCGGTCGCCGGCTGCGCGAGCAGGCGCGCAGCATCTGGTCCTACCGCGACCTGTTCCTGTTGGGTGCGGCCTTCCTGCTCATGGAGACTAAGAGCGTCACCGGGTTCGCGCTGCTGTTCGGCACCACGTGGGTCGTCAACTCACTCGTCTTCGGCGGCGTGCTGCTGGCCGTACTCGCGGCGGTCGAGATCACCCGCCGGATCAAGACGCCGCCGTTGATCGCGATGTACGGGCTGCTGCTGGGCGGCCTGGCGCTCAACTGGTTGGTGCCGGCCAGCTGGCTGCTTTCGCTGGCGGTCCTGCCGCGTGGCGTCGCGGCGATCACGATCAGCTTCCTGCCGATCTTCGCCGCGAACATCATCTTCGCCAAGCGGTTCTCAGCGACGGCGAACGCACCACTGGCCTTCGGCACCA
>JBDTGE010000157.1:0-15645 GCA_039937575.1 Jatrophihabitantaceae bacterium | reverse complement strand
CCTCGTAACCATCCGTTACAGTTCCGTGACCCACCAGGTCGCAACCCGGGACGACCCAACCAAGGAGATCCCCTCTTGCTTCGCAGTGTGAAATACGGCCTGTACGGTGCCGTGCTGGCCGGCCTTGTAGGCGGCAGCGTCGCCTGGACCAACGTCGACAAGACGGTCGACCTCGTGGTCGACGGCCAGAGTTTCAGCATCCACACCACCGCCGGCGACGTCGGCGACGTGCTCGCCCAGGCCGGCTACCACGCCGGTGCGCACGACATCCTCGCCCCGTCGGCCGATGTCTCGGTCCACGACGGCAGCAAGATCGTCTACGCGCGCGGCCGCCTGCTCCGCCTGAACGTCGACGGCGCGAGCCGGCAGGTCTGGACGACCGCGCCGACGGTCTCGGCCGCGCTGGCCCAACTGGGTTACTCGACGGTCGACTTCACGTCGGTGTCCCGCTCGCGGCGGCTGCCGCTGAGCCCGACCGACATCGCCGTCCGCACGCCGAAGCTCATCACCCTCGTCCATGACGGGCGCACCGAGACGCTCACCACCACCGACACCACGGTCGGCCAGCTGCTGGCCGATCTGAGCGTGAGACTGGGCGCGGACGACAGGCTGTCGGTGCCGGCCACGTCGGCGCTGACCGCGAACTCGACCATCGTCCTGAAGCGGGTCAGGCACACGCGGGTCAGCAAGACGCTGCCGATCCCGTTCAAGACCACGAACCGCGACGACTCGAACCTGAGCTCCGGGCAGACCGAGGTCCTCACGCCCGGCCGCAACGGTCAGGTCGAGGTGATCTACGCGGTCGTCTACGTCGACGGCACGGTCGCCGGACGGACCAAGCTCTCGAGCACCGTCGTCCAGGCGCCCACCACGAAGGTCGTGAAGGTCGGCACCAAGTCCGCGGTCCCGAACGTCTCGCCCGTCCGGTCGGTGTCGCCCGTCCGGTCGGTGTCGCCCGGCTCGGCCCAGGCGCTGGCCCAGCAGATGCTGAAGGCGCGCGGCTGGGGCAGCGACCAGTTCGACTGCCTGGTGACGCTGTGGAACCACGAGAGTGGTTGGAACACCCACGCGGCCAACCCGAGTGGGGCCTACGGCATCCCGCAGGCGCTGCCCGGCTCGAAGATGGCCTCGGCCGGCCCGAACTGGCAGGACAGCGCTCAGACGCAGATCACGTGGGGCCTGGGCTACATCGCGTCCCGCTACGGCACGCCGTGTGGCGCCTGGTCGTCGTGGCAGGCGCAGGGCGGTTGGTACTGACAGACTGCAGCCGTGAGCGCCGGAGCTAACACTCACGTCCGCTCCGCGGACCAGGCCGACCAGGGCGACCTGGTCACGTGAGCGCGGCGCTGCTCGGCCCGGCCGAGATCAGGACGCTGGCCGACACCCTCGGGGTACGCCCCACCAAGTCGCTCGGGCAGAACTTCCTGCACGACGCGAACACGATCCGTCGCATCGTCCGCACCGCACAGCTGGGTGCGGATGATGTCGTGTTGGAGGTCGGACCCGGTCTCGGGTCGCTGACGCTCGGGCTGCTCGAGGCCGGTCACCCGGTCACGGCGCTGGAGATCGACCCGGTGCTGGCCGGCGCGCTACCGGACACGGTCCACGCGCGGCTGCCCGATGCGCGGCTGACCGTCCTCGTGGCCGACGCGCTGCGGGTGGCTGAGATCGCGGGGCCGCCCCCGACGGCGCTGGTGGCCAACCTGCCGTACAACGTCGCTGTGCCGGTCGTCCTGCACCTGCTGGAGAGGGTCCCGTCGCTGCGCACGGTGCTGGTGCTCGTCCAGGCCGAGGTCGCCGACCGGCTCGCCGCCCCGCCCGGGTCCAAGGTCTACGGCGTCCCGAGCGTGAAGGCGGCCTGGTACGCGTCGGCGACCCGGGCCGGGGCCGTCTCGCGGACCGTGTTCTGGCCGGTGCCGAACGTCGACTCCGGGCTGGTTCGCCTGGTGTGTCGGGATCCGCCGGTGACGTCGGCGACCCGGGCGCAGGTGTTCGCCGTGATCGACGCCGCCTTCGCGCAGCGCCGCAAGATGCTGCGATCGGCCCTCGCGGGGTGGGCCGGCTCGTCCGCGGCCGCCACACAGGTACTCACGGCCGCCGGAGTGGACCCCACGGCGCGGGGCGAGACCCTCGACGTCACCCGGTTCGCCGCGATCGCCGCCGCGCGCCGCGTCGCCCCGTCCCCACTTTGACCCCGCCAGCGGTGTAGAAGTGGCCGATTCACACCGTTCGCGGGGTCAAAGTGGGCAGGTCAGGACCGGCCGTCGAACAGCGAGGTGACCGAGCCGTCCTCGAAGACGGCCTTGATGGCCTGGGCGAGCAGCGGGGCGATGGACAGCACCGTCAGCTTGTCGAACGCCTTGTCCGGGCTGATCGGCAGCGTGTTGGTCACGACTACCTCGCGAACCCGGCTGTTCTTGAGCAGGTCGGTCGCGGGCGGGGAGAAGATGCCGTGGGTGGCGGCGACGACGACGTCGGTGGCCCCGTTGGCGTACAGCAGGTCGGCCGCCTTGCTGATCGAGCCGCCGGTGTCGATCATGTCGTCGATCAGCAGGCAGCACCGGCCCTCGACCTCACCGACCACGCGATTGGCGACGACCTGGTTGGCGGCGTCGAGGTTGCGGGTCTTGTGCACGAACGCGATGTCCAGCCCGCCCAGCTCGTCGGCCCACTGCTCGGCGACGCGGACCCGTCCGGTGTCGGGGGAGACGATGACCAGGTCCTCGTCCCCGTACTTGGCCTTGACGTACTTGGTGAGCAGGGGCAGCGCGAACAGGTGATCGACCGGACCGTCGAAGAAACCCTGGATCTGCGCGGTGTGCAGGTCGACGGCCATCACCCGATCCGCGCCCGCGGTCTTGAACAGGTCGGCCACGAGCCGGGCCGAGATCGGCTCGCGACCCTTGTGCTTCTTGTCCTGCCGCGCGTACGGGTAGAACGGGGCGACGACGGTGATCCGCTTGGCCGAGGCTCGCTTGAGCGAGTCGACCAGGATCAGGCTCTCCATCATCCACTGGTTGATCGGGGTGGTGAAGGACTGGATGACGAACGCGTCCGAGCCGCGCACCGACTCGTTCGACTTGATGAACGTCTCGCCGTTCGCGAACTCGCGCGCCGTCGTCTCGGTGACCGTGACGCCGATGTGCTCGGCGATCTCGGCGGCCAGGGCCGGGTAGGCGCGCCCGGAGAACAGCATCAGGCTCTTGCGGCCGGGGAGCTGCAGGGTGCTCATGCCGGGGTCCCCTCGCTGGACTCGGTTGCGGTCGACTCGGTGCCGGCCTCGCCGGTGCCGGCCTGAGCGGCGTTGGCCCGTTCGGCCGCGTGCGCCGCCGCGGTGCCCGGCCGCTTGCGCGGTACCCAGCCTGCCACGTTTCGCTGGGCCCCACGCGCCACGCCCATCGCTCCGGGGGGGACGTCCTGGGTGATCACCGAGCCGGCCGCGGTGTAGGCGCCGTCACCGATGTGCACGGGCGCGACCAGCATGTTGTCACCGCCGATCTTGACGTGGTCACCGACCGTGCTGCGGTGCTTGGCCATGCCGTCGTAGTTGAGGAACACGGTGGCCGCGCCGATGTTGCTGTGCTCGCCGATCGACGCGTCGCCGACGTAGGACAGGTGCGGCACCTTGGTTCCCCGGCCGACGTCGCTGTTCTTGAGCTCGACGTAGGACCCGATGTGCACCTCGTCGGCCAAGTCGGTGCCCGGACGCAGGTAGGCGAACGGGCCGGTCGTGACGTCCGCGCCGATCCGCGCCTGCTTGGCCACAGTGCGGTCCAGGTGGCTGCGCGGGCCGACCGTCGTGTCGGTCAGGCTGACCTGCGGGCCGATGACCGCGCCCGCGCCGACGTGGGTGGTGCCGTGCAGGTCGACCGACGGCAGCAGGGTCGCGTCGGCGTCGATGGTGACCGTCGCGTCGACCCAGGTGCTCGCCGGGTCGATGACCGTGACGCCCGCCCGCATGTGCGTCTCCAGCAGCCGGCGGTTGTAGGCGTGGTGCGCGGACGCCAGCTGGACGCGGTCGTTCACCCCGGCCGTCTCGGACGCGTCGGCGGCGACGGCGGCGACCCGCCGGCCCTCGGCGACGAAGATGCCGATGACGTCGGGCAGGTACTCCTCGCCCTGCACGTTGTCGCTCGAGAGCCGGCCGACGGCCTCGCGCAGCCGGGCGTGGTCGAACGCGTAGACGCCGGACGCGATCTCGCCGACCGCTAGCTCGGCCTCGCTCGCGTCCTTGTGCTCGACGATCCGCTCGACGTCCCCGGACGGCGCGCGCAGCACCCGGCCGTAACCCCTCGGGTCGTCCAGGACGCTGGTGAGCATGGTCGCGGCCGCGCCGGCGGCGGTGTGCGCCTGGACCAGGCCCAGCAGGGTGTCGGCCCTCAGCAGCGGGGCGTCACCGGGCACGACCACGATGGTGCCCGTCGCGTCCGCGGGCACCGCGGCCAGCGCCAGCCGGACCGCATGACCGGTGCCGTTCTGCTCCGCCTGCACGACGGGCACGGCCGCGGGCGCGATCTCGCTCAGGTGGGCCACGACCTCGTCCCGGCGGTGGCCGACGACGACGACGGTGTGCGCGGCGGCGAGCGGATCGGTCGCCGCCAGGGCATGGCCGAGCAGCGAACGTCCGGCGAAGGCGTGCAGGACCTTGGGTCCGGACGTGGACTTCATCCGGGTGCCCTCGCCGGCGGCGAGGACGATGACGGCGGTGACGGTGGGTGTTTCGGTCACGGCGGACGGGCACCTTTCCTGGCGAACGCGCACTGACGAGGGCTCGACTGGCTGGGGGACTCGGACTCGAACCGAGACTGCACAGCACCAAAGGCTGGCGGGCTGCCGATTACCCCATCCCCCAAAGGATGTGGGCCCAGCCTACCGGCGGCCCTCCGGACGCTTTCGTCCGTGTTCGGACCGGCCCGGCGCCGCGTTGTGTTCCGACCTACGCTGTCGTAAGTTACGCTTGCGTAACCAAGTGAACCTGCGACGTGCGCCGGCACGAACAGCTCCCATGCACGCGGACCCGAACGTCCCGGCCGCGCCCACGAGGAAGACGCCCACGAGGAAGACATCGAGATGACTCAGGTCGAGGAACGTCCGTCCCCCACCGGCGACGCGTGCGCTGCTGAGCCCAAGCGCGTGTTCGAGGGGGCCAAGAAGCGGGGCGAGCAGGTCGTGCTCTACACGGTCGTCATCCTGCCGTTCCTGGCCTTCCTCGCGATCGTCCCGGTGGCGTGGGGCTGGGGTCTGGGCTGGACCGATCTCGCGCTGTTCGTGGCGTTCTACGTGGTGTCCGGGCTGGGCATCACCGTCGGCTACCACCGGCTGTTCACCCACGGCTCGTTCAAGGCCAACCGTCCGCTGCGGATCGGCCTGGCGATAGCCGGCTCGATGGCGATCGAGGGTCCGGTCATCCGGTGGGTCGCCGACCACCGGCGCCACCACGCGTACAGCGACCGCGAGGGCGATCCGCACTCGCCGTGGCGCTACGGCGAGACGGTGCCGGCGCTGCTGAAGGGTCTGGCCTACGCCCACATCGGCTGGATGTTCGACGAGCTGCACACCAACCGGGAGAAGTACACGCCGGACCTGATGAACGATCGCGACATCCGGCGGGTGGACTCGCTGTTCCCGCTGTGGGCCGCGCTGTCGCTGGTGGTTCCCGCGGCACTCGGCGGTCTGCTCACGCTGTCCTGGGCCGGGGCCCTGTCGGCGTTCTTCTGGGCCTCGCTGGTGCGGATCTTCCTGCTGCACCACGTGACCTGGTCGATCAACTCGATCTGCCACACCATCGGCGAGCGGCCGTTCCAGACGCGGGACAAGAGCGCGAACTTCTGGCCGCTGGCGATCCTGAGCTTCGGCGAGAGCTGGCACAACCTGCACCACGCCGACCCGACCGCCGCGCGGCACGGGGTGCTGCGCGGTCAGCTGGACGAGTCGGCGCGGGTCATCTGGCTGTTCGAGCGGTTCGGCTGGGCGAGCGACGTGCGCTGGCCCAAGCCCGAGCGGATCGAGAAGCTCAAGGTCTGAGCGACTCCCCGCGTCCACGCCAGGTGGATCTTGTTGCGCACGGATGGTCCAGGCAGCCGCTCCGCAACAAGATCGCCAGCGAGAGGGCGGCGGCAGGAGGCCTCCGTTCGGCGGCGCGCCGTCACGCCGATAGTCCGATGCGGTCGTCGCGGACGACGTCGCCGCCCTTCATCACCCACCGCAGCGAGCGCAGTGCGGACACGTTGACCGTCGGATCGGCGTCCATCGCGATCAGGTCGGCGAACTTGCCCGGCTCGACGGTGCCGATCTCCTCATCCGCGCCCAGCCACCGGGCCGGGACGATCGTCGCGGCCCGCAGGGCGTCCAGCGGGGCCAGTCCGTTCTCGGCCATGTGCTCGAGCTCGCGCACCGTCGCTGTGGTGCCGTCGGTCGCCGCGAACGGCGGCATGTCACTGCCGAGCATCATCTCGACGCCCGCCGCCAGCGCCAGCTGGTAGCTCTCGATGTGGTGTGGGCCGGCGTCGAGGGAGCGGCGCTGCATCCACTCGGGGACGCCGAGCGAGTCGAAGAAGTCCCCGCACCGCGTGACGATCAGCGTCGGGACCAGGCTCGTCCCGCGCTCGGCCATCAAAGCGGCCACCGGCTCGGTCAGCTGGTACCCGTGCTCGACGCAGTCGAGTCCGAGCCGCACCGCCTGCTCGATGATCGGTGCCGGCCCGGCGTGCGCGGTCACCTTGCGACCCCAGGCGTGCGCGGTGTCGATGACGGCGGCGATCTCCGCACCGGTCAGCTGCGGCGTGTCGATGGCCTCGTGCTCGCCGGCGATGCCACCGGAGATCATCACCTTGATCAGGTCCGCGCCCGCACTGATCTGCGCCCGAGCGCCGCGGCGGAACTCGTCGGCGCCGTCGCACTCCAGGGTGTCGGTACCCTCGTGGCCGTGGCCGCCGGTGCACACGAGCGCGCGGCCGGCGGTGAAGATGCGTGGTCCGACGGTCAGGCCGGCGTCGATGGCGGCGCGGATCGCGAACTCGACGTGGTCCTTCTCGGCCACGCAGCGGACGGTCGTCACGCCCGAGTGCAGAGTGCGGCGAGCGCCCGAGGCCATGTACAGGGTCAACTCGGGCGGGGACAGGCGGCTGACCTCGCCCCCGCCGGAGCCGGGCAGGGCAAGCGAGAAGTGGGTGTGCATGTTAAGCAGCCCGGCCATGACGTGGGCGCCGTCGAGGTCGAGCTCGCGGGCCCCGCTCGACGCGTGGGCGCGCACGCTGTCCGAGGGACCGACCTCGGCTATGCGTCCGTCGCGGATGAGCACTGCGGCGCCGGCCAGCGACCGGTCGTCCACGCCGTCGAACACGGAGCAGTTGTGCAGCAGAGTCTCCGCAGAGGCGCTCATGTGTTCCTCGGTTCGTGACGAGTGTTCACCCTAGATGGACTACGTTCACTGTGACTGTATTACGATCGTAGGACAGTGCCACGACCATGCCGGTGTGGCCAGCAGTCGGACCTGCGCGTCCGGACGGACCGAACCGAGCGGACGAACAGGCAGGACGGCGATGTTGGGCGAACGGCTGCGTGAACTGCGCCTACGTCACCAGCTGACGCTGCGCGAACTGGCGATCGAGGCCGAGGTGTCCCCGGCCCTGCTCAGCCAGCTCGAGAACGGGGTCACCGACCCGAGCCTGGCCACGCTGCGCAAGTTGGCCGACGTCTTCCAGGCCGAGGTCGCGACCCTGTTCACCGAGCCGGATGCGCCGATGGTCCACCTGTCGCGTCCGGGCGAGCGGATGCGGCTGACCGCGCCGCAGGGCGAGATCAGCTACGAACGGCTCACGCCCGGACGCGGCGATCTCGAAGTGCTGTACGCGAGCATGCAGCCCGGCGATGTGAGCGCCTCGCAGCGGCACGGCCACGAGTCGACCGAGTGCGTCGTGGTGCTCGAGGGCGAGGTGGTCGTCGAGATCGGCTTCGAGCGCCACACGCTCGCGGTCCGCGAGGCCCTGACGTTCGACTCGCGCCTTCCGCACCGTTTCTGCAACGAGAGCCTCGAGCCGGCCGCGTACCTGCTCGCGGTCACGCCCCCGGTGCCGTGATCGTGATGCCCACGCGCCAGCCGCCGGGGCCGGTGACCCTCGGCTTCCAGAGCGACAAGTCGGCGGGCGACTACGCCCGGCTGGCGGTCATGGCCGAGACGCTTGGCTTCGACGGCGTCTCGGTGTTCCACGACCTGGGCTTTCAGCCCTCGCTCTTCGCGCTGCTGGAGATGGCGCGCGTGACCACTCGACTGCGGCTCGGTGCCGCCTGCCTCAACCCGTACCTGCTGCACCCGGTCGAGATCGCCGGCCAGGTCGCCGCGCTCGATCTGGCCTCGGCCGGGCGGGCCTACGTCGGGCTGGCCCGCGGCGCGTGGCTCGAGCGGGTCGGCGTCCGGCCCGACCGCCCGCTGCGCCGACTGGCCGAGGCGGTCGAAATCGTGCAGCGGTTGCTGCGGGGCGACGACTCGACGTTCGCCGGCGAGATCTTCCCACTGGCTCGCGGAACTCGGCTGCTCTATCCGCCCCGGCGCGACCGGGTCGACATCCTGCTCGGCACCTGGGGCCCGAGGGGTCTGGCCCTGGCCGGACGGTGCGCGGACGAGGTCAAGCTCGGCGGCTGCGCCAACCCGGACATGGTGCGTCACGCTCGGGCCGCGCTCGATGACGCCTGCGACGCGGCCGGGCGCCCGCGCTCGGCGGTCGGGATCGTCGCGGGCGCCGTGACCGTCGTCGACGAGGACGGCGCCTCGGCCCGGGCGCGGGCCCGGACCGAGGTGGCGATGTACCTGGACGTGGTCGGTGCGCTCGACGTGACGGTCGCGATCGGGGACGAGGTGCTCGGGCCGGTGCGGACCGCGCTGGCAGCGGGCGACGCCGAGGCGGCCGGACGGTGCGTCCCGGACGAACTGCTGGACCGGTTCGCGTTCGCCGGCGATCCGGCGGCCGTGGCCGAGCACGCCGCCGCACTGTTCGCCGCCGGGGCCAGCCGCGTCGAGTTCGGCACGCCGCACGGGCGCAGTGACGAGCACGGCGTCGAGCTGATCGGCCGGCACGTGCTGCCGGCCCTGCGGGCGACGACCGGAACGGGAGTGCGGTGAGCGTCCGGAAGATCGCCGACCGGTTGCTGGCCGAACTCGCTCCCGTCGACCCGGTCGCGGCCGAGGCGCTGGGTCGCGAGCCGGACAGCCTGCTGCCCGCGCTGTCGCCGGCCGACTTCGACACCCGGCGCTCGGCGCGGGAGCGCGCGCTGCGGGGGGTGCGCGCCGTCCCCACTCCGGCCACCGACGAGCGCGTGCTGGCCGCCGCCCTGACCGAGCGGCTGAGCAGCGAGATCGCCCTCGACGACGCCGGGTTCACCCGAGCCCTGCTCGCCCCGCTCGCGACCCCCGTACACGAGGTACGAGCCGTCTTCGACAACCTGCCGCACGAGACGCCCGAGCAGTGGGCCCGAGTCGGGGCCCACCTCGCGCAGGTGCCGGTCGCGCTCGCCGACTACGCGGACACGCTGCGGGCCGCGGCGGCGGATGGGCATGTGGTTGCGGCCCGTCAGGTGCTGGCCGTCGCGGCCCAGTGCGAGGCGTGGACAGGCGCTGACGACTTCTACCGGCGGCTGGTCGCGGCGGCGCCGTCGCAGCCCGGGCTGGCGGCCGGGGCCGACGCCGCTACCGAGGCGACGGCGCGGTTCGCCGGCTTCCTGCGGACCGAGCTCCTCCCGTCCGCGCCGGAGCGCGATGCGGTCGGGCGCGAGCGGTACACGGTCACCGCTCGCGCCTTCCTGGGCGAGGACGTCGACCTGGACGAGACGTACGCGTTCGGCTGGGACGAGCTGGCCCGGCTGACCGCGGAGATGCGCGCGGTCGCGGCCGATCTCGGGGCCGACTCGATCGAGCAGGCCGCCGCCGCGCTGGACGCCGACCCGGCCCAGCGGCTCGCGCCCGATGCGCTGGCCGGCTGGCTGCAGGCTCGGGTCGACGAGGTCACCGACGCGGTCGACGGCGTGCACTTCGAGCTGCCGCCGATCGCCCGCCGCGCGGAGTGCCGGATCTCGGCGGCGACGTCAGGCGTCATGTACTACGCGCAGCCCGACGCCGCGTTCGCCCGGCCCGGGCGGATCTGGTGGTCGCCGCCGGCCGGCGGGGCGCCGTCCTACGCCTGGCGCGAAGTCACGACGGTGCACCACGAGGGCGTGCCCGGGCACCACCTGCAGATCACCGTCGCGATGGCCGAGCCGGAGCTGCACCCGTGGCAGCGCTCGATGGCCCACGTGCACGGATATGTCGAGGGCTGGGCGCACTACGCCGAGCGGCTGAGCGACGAGCTCGGCCTGCTCCGGACGCCCGGTGAGCGGCTGGGGATGCTCTACGGCCAGCGCTGGCGGGCCGCCCGCATCGTCATCGACCTGGGCCTGCACCTCGGCCTGCCGATCCCGGCCGGCAACGGGTTCACCGTCGAGAGCACGTGGACGCCGGAGCTCGGTGCGGCCGTGCTCCGTGCGGCGTCGGGCACGGACGAGGCGTCGGCCCGGTTCGAGGTCGACCGGTACTTCGGCTGGCCGGCGCAGGCCCTCTCCTTCCGCGTCGGCGCCCGGCTGTGGCGCCAGGTGCGCGAGGCCGCCGAGCGCCGGCCCGGATTCGACCGGCGCGAGTTCCACATGCGCGCGCTGCGCCTGGGGCCGATGGGGCTCGGTCCGCTACGTGACGTGCTGATAGGAGCGGACGATGATTGAGCCGATGGAGCTGTTCGACCTGCGCGTCACCGTCGAGAGCATCGAGGGGCGCTCGGAGTGCGGGTTGGCGGTCGGCGACTACTTCGAGCTCGTCAACAGCTCCGAACTGCGGATCCCCGACGGCAAGCACTTCTGCATCTTCGCGCTGCAGTCGGTACTGCCGCTGCTGCCGGCCAAGCAGCGGCAGCTGCCCGCGAACGACTGGCTCGAGCGCGACTCGCTGGTGTGCTGCCCCGACCCGCAGGAGCGTGTAGTCATGCGGATAGACCGGATCGGCAGCCGCACCCTGGACGCGACCGACCTCACCTGACCGACTGGAACAATCGGCATTGTTCGGCATGGCCGGATAGGAGAGGCTGACGGCATGGCACAGACGATCGCGAACTTCGTCGGCGGCGAGTTCGTGCCGACCGGGTCGACGTGGGACAAGTTGAGCCCGGTCGACGGCAGCGTGGTCGCGCACGTGCACGAGGCCGACGCCGCGCTGGTCGATCGCGCCGTCCGGGCCGCCCGCTCGGCGCTCGACGGGGCGTGGGGGGCGATGCCGGTCGGGCCGCGGACCGCCTTGCTGCGTAAGGTCGCCGACCGCATCGAGGAGCGGTTCGAGGAGTTCGTCCTCGCCGAGAGCGCCGACACCGGCAAGCCGCTCGCGCAGGCCCGTGAGCTCGACGTCGCCCGCGCGGTGGCCAACTTCCGCTCCTTCGCCGACACCGTCGCCTCCGCCGGGCAGTCCTCGTTCATGACCGACCTGCCCGGTGGCCGGCAGGCGCTGAACTACGCCGTCCGCAAGCCGCTCGGCGTCGTCGCGGTGATCGTGCCGTGGAACCTGCCGCTGCTGCTGCTGACCTGGAAGGTTGCGCCCGCACTGGCCTGCGGCAACGCGGTCGTCGTCAAGCCGAGCGAACAGACGCCGTCGACGGCCACGTTGCTGGCCGAGGTCCTGCACGAGGTGGGCCTGCCGGCCGGGGCGTACAACGTCGTCCACGGCTTCGGTTCCGACTCGGCCGGCCAGTTCCTCACCGAGCACCCGGGGATCGACGGCGTCACCTTCACCGGCTCCACGGCGACCGGCGCCGGGATCATGCGCACCGTCGCGCCCCGGGTCAAGCCGGTGTCCTTCGAGCTCGGCGGCAAGAACGCCGCACTCGTGTTCGCCGACGCGGACCTGGACGCGACACTGGACGGGCTGACCCGCTCGGTGTTCGCCAACACCGGCCAGGTGTGCCTGTGCACCGAGCGGGTGTACGTCCAGCGGGCGGTGTTCGACGACGTCGCGGCCGGGTTGGTCGAGCGGGCGCGTGGCCTGCGCCTGGGTCGTCCGGAGGACCCGGCGACGACGACCGGCCCGCTCATCTCGCAGGAGCACCGGGCGAAGGTGCTCTCGTACTACCGGCTGGCCGAGTCGTCCGGCGCCACGACGCTGATCGGCGGTGGCGTCGCATCCGTCGACGCCGCGCTGTCCGCCGGAGCCTGGATCGAGCCGACGCTGTGGACCGGTCTGAGCAACGCCGACCGCCCGCTGCGGGAGGAGATCTTCGGCCCGTGCGCCGCGCTCGTCCCGTTCGACACCGAGGACGAGGCGATCGCGCTGGCCAACGACACCGACTACGGGCTGGCGTCCTCGGTGTGGACGAGCAACCTCTCGCGCGGCCATCGCGTGGCGCAGCGGATGAACGTCGGGATGTCCTGGGTCAACACGTGGTACCTGCGCGACCTGCGCTCGCCGTTCGGTGGCGTCGGGTTGTCCGGCATCGGTCGCGAGGGCGGCGAGCACTCGCTGGACTTCTACACCGAGCCGACCAATGTCTGCGTGGCCCTGTGAGCGAGAAGGTGACGCCACGCGGGCGGTTCCCCCATGTTCGAGTGGCCGGCGAGTTCGTCTACGTGTCGGGCACCTCCTCGCGGCGGCCGGACAACACGATCGCCGGGGCCTCGGTCGACGAGCTCGGCACGACCTCGCTCGACATCCGCGAGCAGACCCGCGCGGTCCTCGAGAACATCCGCGGGCTGCTGCGCGAACGCGGCGCCGACCTCACCGACCTCGTCCAGGTGACCACCTACCTGGTGTCGATGAACGACTTCGGCGGCTACAACGAGGTGTGGGCCGAATACTTCGGCGGGGCGGGCTTCGGCGGCGCGGGCTTCGACGAGACCGGCCCGACGCGCACGACCGTCGCCGTGCACCAGCTGCCGCACCCGCACCTGCTCATCGAGATCCAGGCCGTGGCGCACCGGCCGAGGAAGGACACCGAATGATCAACCTGCAGCCGATCAACTTCCCGCAGTGGATCGAGGACAGCCGGCACCTGCTCAAGCCACCGGTCGGGAACAAGACGTTGACGGTCGGCCAGGACTTCATCGTCATGATCGTCGGCGGGCCCAACGCGCGCACCGACTTCCACGTCGACCCGTACGAGGAGTGGTTCTACCAACTGCAGGGCACCATGCACATCGATCTGATGGTGGACGGTGAGCCCGAGACAGTCGAGATCCACGCCGGCGAGACGTGGCTGCTGCCGGGCAACACGCCGCACTCGCCGCAACGCCCGGAGGCGGGGTCGATCGGACTGGTCATCGAGCGGGTGCGCGAACCGGGGACGCTGGAGAACTTCCGGTGGTACTGCCCGAACTGCCACGCGCTCGTGCACGACGTGCAGCTGCAGGTCACCGACATCGTCGTCGACCTGCCGCCCGTCTTCACCGCCTTCTACCAGGACGAGGTCGCGCGCACCTGCAAGAACTGCGGCCACGTGCACCCGGGCAAGGGCTGATCAACGCGATGGATCGAGTCATCGACGTCCACACCCACTACGTGCCCAAGGGCTGGCCCGAGCTGGGCGGATCGAGCGGGCCGGCCGTCCCCACGTTCCGGCTCGAGTCCGAGACCGACGCGATGATCATGCTCGGCACGCAGGAGTTCCGCCGCATCCGCAGCGACTGCTGGGACCACGAGGTCCGGGTCGCCGACATGGACGCCGACGGCGTGGACGTGCAGGTGGTGTCGCCGACTCCGGTGTTCTTCGCGTACGCGCACGAGCCGGTGCAGGCCGCGCGCATCGCCACGATCCTCAACGACCTGGCGCTGGAGATCTGCGCCCCGACTCCCGGTCGGCTGCTGCCGTTCTGCCAAGTCCCCCTGCAGGACACCGACGCGGCCTGCAGCGAGCTGGAGCGCTGCCTGGCGGCCGGCCACGCCGGCGTCGAGATCGGCAATCACGTCGGCGACCGCGACCTGGACGACGCGGGGATCGCGACGTTCCTGCAGCACGCGGCGTCCCTCGGCGCGCCGGTGTTCGTGCACCCGTGGGACATGCCGACCTCGCCCCGGCTGGACCGGTGGATGGCGCGCTGGCTCACCGGAATGCCGGCCGAGACGCACCTGTCGATCCTCGCGTTGATCCTCGGCGGCGTGTTCGACCGGGTGGGTCCGGACCTGCGGATCTGCTTCGCCCACGGTGGCGGCTCGTTCGCGTTCTGGGTCGGGCGGATGGACAACGCGTGGCGAGCACGGCGCGACATCATCGGCACGTCCGAGCACGAGCCGTCGCACTACCTCGACCGGTTCTACGTCGACTCCGTGGTGTTCGACGACCGCGCGCTGCGGCTGCTGGTGGACACCATCGGGGCCGATCGCGTGGTCGTCGGCAGCGACTACCCGTTCCCGCTGGGCGAACGTCCGGCCGCCGGGTTGGTGCGGGGCAGCCCGATGCTCGACGAGGTCACGCGGGCCAAGATCCTGCACGGCAACGCCGAGACGTTCCTCGGTGCCGTCGCCGAGCGCGATACGGTGCGCGCGTCATGACGGTCACCAGCCATCACGCTTCGTCGGGAGAGGACGCCATGAGCGAGGTATCGGCGATCGAGCTCGATCGCACCGACCCGCTGCCGTCCCACCGGGCCCAGTTCCACCTCCCGCCGGACCCGTCCGGCCGCTACACCGAGGCCGCGTACTTCGCGGGCAACTCGTTGGGGCTGCAGCCGACCGCGCTGCGTGAACGGCTGAACGGCGAGCTGGACGACTGGGCCCGCCTCGGCGTCGAGGGCCATCTGGAGGCCGAGCGGCCGTGGGTGGCCTATCACGAGTTGCTGCGCGAACCGGCGGCCCGACTGGTCGGGGCGCAGCCGCGGGAGGTCGTCGTCATGAACTCGCTGACGATCAACCTGCACCTGATGATGGTCAGCTTCTACCGGCCGACGGCTGAGCGGTACGCGATCGTGATCGAGGACAGCGCGTTCCCGTCGGACAGTTACGCGGTACGCAGTCAAGCGGTGTGGCACGGCTACGACCCGGACGAGGCGGTCATCCGGCTCAAGCCGCGCGAGGGCGAGTCGGCTCTGCGGAGCGAGGACGTCGTCGATTTCCTGGCCACGCAAGGTGATCGCGTCGCTCTCGTCCTGCTCGGAGCGGTCAACTACTACAGCGGCGAGTTCCTGGACATCGCGCCGATCACGGCCGCCGGGCACGCTGCCGGAGCGATCGTCGGATGGGATCTCGCGCACGCCGCGGGCAACGTCCCGCTGCGACTGCACGAGTGGGACGTCGACTGGGCCGCCTGGTGCTCGTACAAGTACCTCAACAGCGGGCCGGGCTCGCTGGCCGGCGCGTTCGTCCACGAGCGGCACCTGGCCGACCGCTCGCTGCCCAAGCTCGCCGGCTGGTGGTCCACCGACCCGGCGACCCGGTTCCGGATGGCGCCGGAGGTCACGCCGGTCGACTCGGCCGACGCCTGGCAGGTGTCCAACCCGCCCATTCTGGCGATGGCACCGGTGCTGGCGTCGCTGGAGATGTTCGACGAGGTCGGCCTGGATGCCCTGCGCGCAAAGAGCGTTCGCCTCACTGTGTACCTCGAGACGTTGCTCGATCAGATCTGCGCCGGGCGTCAGCTCGAGGTGATCACG
>JBDTGE010000156.1:0-4261 GCA_039937575.1 Jatrophihabitantaceae bacterium | reverse complement strand
CCGAAACCCGCGAGGCGGGCTTCGGTCCCGAGGTCAAACGTCGAATCATCATCGGCACGTACGCGCTGTCGTCGGGCTATTACCAGGCGTACTACGGCCAGGCCCAGAAGGTGCGCACCCTCATCGTCCGGGACTTCGAGGCCGCCTTCGAGCGGGCCGACGTGCTCGTGTCGCCGACCTCGCCGTTCGTCGCCTTCGGCCTCGGCGAGCGGGTGGCCGATCCGATGGCCATGTACGTCAACGACCTGTGCACGCTGCCGGCGTCGCTCGCCGGCACGCCGGCGATCTCGGTGCCGTGCGGGCTGGCCGAGTCGTCGTCCCACCTACCGCTGCCGGTCGGCCTGCAGATCATGGCGCCAGCCCTCGCCGACGAGCGCTGCTACCGCGTCGGTGCCGCGTTCGAGGCGGCTGTGCCCGCGCTGACCCCTCCGGAGCTGTCGTGACCCTGACCTATGAAGACGTGACGGCGCGCTACGAGCCGGTGTTCGGGCTGGAGACGCACGTCGAGCTCGGCACCCTCTCGAAGATGTTCTGCGGCTGCACCACCGAGTTCGGCGGCGACCCGAACACCCACACCTGCCCGGTCTGTCTGGGCCTGCCCGGCGCGCTCCCGGTGGTCAACGAGGTCGCCATCGAGTCGACGATCAAGATCGGCCTCGCGCTGAACTGCTCGATCGCGCCGTGGTGCCGGTTCGCGCGCAAGAACTACTTCTACCCGGACATGCCGAAGAACTTCCAGACCTCGCAGTACGACGAACCGTTGTGTGTCGAGGGCTACCTGGACGTCGACGTCGACGGCACCACCTACCGGGTCGGCATCGAGCGGGTGCACATGGAGGAGGACACCGGCAAGAACACGCACGTCGGCGGCGCCACCGGACGGATCCACGGCGCCGAGTACTCCCTCGTCGACTTCAACCGGGCCGGCATCCCGCTGATCGAGATCGTCACCAAGCCGGTGCCGGGTACGGGCGCCCTGGCCCCCGACGTCGCGAAGGCCTACGTCACCGCGCTGCGGGACATCCTGCGCACGCTCTGTGTGTCGGACGTGCGTATGGAGCAGGGCTCGCTGCGCTGCGACGTGAACACCTCGCTGAACAAGCCGGGCGAACCGATGGGCACGCGGACCGAAACCAAGAACGTCAACTCGCTGCGGTCCGTCGAGCGGGCGGTGCGCTCGGAGATGCTGCGGCAGGCGTCGCTACTGGATGCGGGAACCCGGATCTTCCAGGAGACGCGGCACTTCAACGAGTCGACCGGTGACACCCGTCCGGGCCGCAGCAAGGAAGAGGCGACCGACTACCGGTACTTCCCCGAGCCCGACCTGGTGCCCGTGGCGGCCGACCCGGAGTGGGTCGAGGACATCCGCCGGGGCCTGCCCGAGCTGCCGGCCGCCCGCCGCGCGCGGCTGCGCGAGTCGCTCGGCGTCAGCGCCGAGGACATGCAGCAGATGACGAACGCCGGTGTCGTCGACCTCGTCGGTGCGACGGTCGACGCCGGCGCGCCGATCGGTGAGGCGCGCAACTGGTGGCTCGGTTACCTGGCGCAGAAGGCGAACGAGGCCGAGCTCGATCCGGTCGAACTGGCGATCGGGCCGGGTCAGGTCGCGCGGCTGATCGAGCTGGTGGCCGACGGCGCGCTGTCGACGGCGCTGGCCCGTCAGGTCGTGGACGGCGTCTTCGACACCGGCCACGACGTCGACGCGGTCATCGCCGAGCGCGGGCTCGAGCGGGTGTCGGACACCGGTGCCCTGGAGTCGGCGGCCGACGAGGCGATCGCGGCCAACCCCGACGTCGCCGACAAGGTGCGGGCGGGCAAGCTGCCGGCGGTCGGTGCGCTCGTCGGCGCGGTCATGAAGGCGACCCGCGGACAGGCCGACGCCGCCGCGGTCAAGGCGATCCTGCTCGAGAAGCTCCTTGGGGGTCCCCCCGGCAGTGGGGGCGCAGCCGCCGGGGGAGTCTGCGAGTAGCGATGCCGGACTGGATCGGTTCGCAGGGGGACACGACCGCGCGCCGGTACCGGCTGATGGCCGAACGCGAGACGCGCGGTATCTCGCCCAGCTACGAGGCAATCTGTCTCGGGGTGGCCGGCGACGCCGAGCTGCTGGCTCGCCTGGATGCGTTGCCGCCGCCGAAGCGGCAGCCGAACCTGTTGCTGGGCGCGGTGCGCTTCCTCGGCGGAGGCGCTGCCGCCAGCGCAGGCATGTCCGGTGGGGGCGAGGAAGCCCCCGTTGAGGAGGGCAGTCCAGACGGGGACGGGTCGGTCTCGTCCTGGGCCGAGTTCCGGGCGCTCGCCCTTGACCGCTGGGACGAGATCGCGGCGACCATGCTCGCCCGCCGCACGCAGACCAACGAGCCGGGACGGTGCGCTTCGCTGCTGCCGGTGCTGGCGGCGCTGCCGCAGCCACTTGCGCTGCTGGAGGTCGGCGCGTCGGCCGGGCTGTGCCTGTACCCCGATCGCTACTCCTATCGATACGAGTCCGCCACCGGGCTGCATCGGGTCGGGGCGGGCGCCGCCGAACTGCGGTGCGCCGTCACCGGTCCCGTCCCGCTACCCACGCGCCCGCCGGACGTCGTGTGGCGCTGCGGGCTCGACCTGAACCCATTGGTAGTAGGCCGGGACGAGGACGTGCGCTGGCTGCAGAGCCTGATCTGGCCTGAGCAGACGCGACGATTCGAGGTGCTGCGCGACGCTGTGGCGATCGCGCGGGCCGATCCGCCGACGATCGTGAGCGGTGACCTCACCACCGACCTGGCCGCGGTCGCTGCCAGTGCGCCACCCGACGTCACCCTCGTCGTCTTCCACTCCGCCGTACTGGCCTACGTGCCGCTCGCGGGCCGGAGCGCCTTCGCCGATGCGGTGGGTCGCTTGGCTGAGGTGCGCCCGACGGTCTGGCTCTCGAACGAGGCGCCGGGTGTCGTCGCGGGCACCGAGGTCGAGCCGAGCGGTCCGGCGCGGTTCGTCCTGGCGCGCGACGGCCGGCCGCTGGCTCGCACCGGCCCGCACGGACAGTCGCTCGACTGGCTCCCCGTCTGAGCTTGATCAACTGCAGGTTGTGGTCGCGATGTCACCCCACCCCGCAGTTGATCAAGCGCGTTGGTGGCCACTTGCCGGCGGCATGCTGGTGATTGCGCTTCCGGCGCAGGCGTGTTGCGGCGCGGACACCGACGTCCGGGGCAGGATCGGACACCATGAGCGTCGCGCTGCCTTTCCTCACCACCAAGCTCGTGTTGCTGACCGTGCTCGGGCTGGTCGTGCTGGCGATCCTGGCCGCGTTGATCGGACGGACGCTCCTGCGACGTGGCTTGCGCGAACCGTTCGTGGTCAAGTTGATCAACCGCGCCTCCGAGCGGGTAGTCGACGTGATCAAACGGCCGATCACCATTGCGGTGCTGGACGAGGTCGCCGCCGTCTTGGAGGCCGGCCACTACACCCGCAACATCTCCGCCGCCCTGCTGGAGAACCGGGAGGAGATCAAGACGATGTTCGCCGAGAAGATCAAGGAAGATCCGACCGCGCGCCACATCGGGCTGCTGCCCTTCCACGATCGGATCATCGACGAGGCGAGCGAGACGACGCTCCGCGTGCTGCTCGAAGTGCTGGGGGATCCGCGGATGGACGAGTTGATCTCGGACCTGCTGCGCGACAACATCAACCAACTGCGGCAGGCGGTGCGCAACCGCGAGAACGAGTCGTCGTAACGGTGGCGGCTATCCGGCTCGTGACTGCCGGTGCCTTGTCTGGTCGTTCGGTCGGTACGGGTGGATCGGCGGTCAGAAGGGTGGCGGCCGGTAGTCGATCACCGGTTCGGGCGGAGGTTCTTCGGTCGGGGTGGGGAGTTCGGGGGGTCGGTATCTGTAGGCGTGTTTCGTCGGCGAGGTCCAGTCGTAGGAGCCGTCGTCGTTCTTGGTGACGTGCCAGTCGGAATGATGTTTCATCATGTGGTGGCGCTTGCACAACGGTTGCAAATTGGCCGCGGAGGTGGGCCCGGCGGGGTAGGGGACGCGATGATCCAGGTGGCAGTTGGTGGCTTTGCGGCGGCAGCCGGGGTGGACGCAGTGCTGGTCGCGGGTGATCACATGTTGGACCAGGGCAGCTGGTGGTTTGTAGGTGCAGACCGGGTAGTCGAGCATTCGGCCGGCCGTATCGGTGATGATGCGGTGCCAGGTGCCGGTGGGGTCGTTCGCCAGCCGTAGGGCCATCTCCGCGGTGATGGGTCCGTACCCCTCGAGTTCGCCGGGTGCCTGGTCGGCGCCCGTGA
>JBDTGE010000155.1:0-9418 GCA_039937575.1 Jatrophihabitantaceae bacterium | reverse complement strand
CCGGTAGCCATCCCGGGGGGTTCGGTCGCCGAGCGTCGGGCCCGGGCGATCGAGGACAGGGATGTGCAGGCGCTACGCGCGCTCCTGTGCTCGGAGCCTCGTGGCCACGCCGACATGTATGGCGGGTTCATCGTGCCGCCGGACGACGCGGGCGCCCACTTCGGTGTGCTGTTCTGGCACAAGGACGGCTTCTCCACCGCGTGCGGCCACGGCACGATCGCGCTTGGCGTGTGGGCGGTGGACACCGGCCGGGTCCCGGCGCCCGAGACGGGCAGCGTGGACGTGGTCGTCGACGTCCCGTCCGGCCGCGTCACGGCGCGGGTGCATCGGGAGTCGGGTCAGATCGTCGCGGTCGACTTCGTCAACGTGCCGAGTTGGCTCGTGGCCCGCGATGTCCCGGTGTGGACGTCGCGCGGGGAGGTCTCGGTGACCGTGACCTACGGCGGTGCGATGTACGCGACGCTGCCGGCGGCGATGATCGGGCTCTGCGTAGTTCCGGAGCACCTCGGTGACCTGACTGCGATCGGCCGTGAGATCAAGTGGGCGCTGAACGACAGCGACCACGCGGTGCATCCGAGCGACCCGCGCTTGAACGGCATCTACGGGACCATCTGGTTCGACGAGCTCGGCGACGTCGACGGGCAGGTGCGGCAGCGGAACGTGACGGTGTTCGCCGACGGCGAGGTGGACCGTTCCCCCTGCGGGTCGGGATCCTGCGCCCGGCTCGCCGTCCTCGCCGCGGACGGACGCCTGCCGGCCGGCACCCAGTTGCGTCACGAGTCGATCATTGGCTCCGTGTTCACCGGCACGGTGTTGGACACCGTCGAGGTCGATGGGCGTTCCGCGGTCATTCCGCAGATCAGTGGGATGGCCTACCGGACCGGCGAGCATGTGTTCACCGTCGACCCGCATGACCCGCTGGTCCCCGGGTTCGTCCTGCGGTGAGGTTCCTTGACGCTGACGCCGTCGGGGCGCTCGGGCCGACCGCAGCGGTCGCGGCGATCACCGACGCACTGAGCACCGGGTTCGACCCGGCGACCGATCCGCCGCGTATCGCGGTCGAGCTGTCGCACGGGCAGTTCCTTCTGATGCCTTCGCAGACTTCGGCGGCCGCGGGGGTCAAGGTCGTCACTATCGCGCCGGGCAATCCGGCCCACGCGCTGCCACGGATCCAGGCCGTCTACCTGCTTTTTGACCAGACGACGCTGACGTTGCGAGCCGCGATCGACGGCACCGCCTTGACGGCACTGCGCACGCCGGCCGTCTCGGTCGCTGCCGTGCTGCCAGTTCTGCCCGACCGCCCGCTGCGGGTGGCGGTCGTCGGTGCCGGACCGCAAGCCCGAGGGCACGTCGCCACCCTGGCCGCCTTCCGGCGGTTGGCGCAGATCACGTACCTGGTCCGGGATCCGTCCCGCACGCCGCTGGACGCAGTCGCGCTCGGGTCCGCACCGGCCGGCGAGGCACTCCGCGGCGCCGACGTCGTCGTGTGCGCCACATCGGCTCGTACGCCGCTGTTCGACTCGAGCGTCTTGTCCGACGACGTCATCGTCATCGCGGTCGGTTCCCACGAGCCGGACGCACGAGAACTCGATGCGCAGCTGCTGCGCCGGGCCACCGTCATCGTCGAAGACATCGCCACCGCGATGCGCGAAGCCGGCGACGTCGTGTTGGCGGTGGCGCAGGGCGCAGTGGCTGCGGACGACCTGTTCACCATGCGTAATGTCGTAACCCGCGTCGCGATCCCGCCGGCCGATCGCCCACTGGTCTTCAAAAGTGTCGGCATGTCCTGGCAAGACCTCGTGGTCGCCGAAGCGCTGCTGAGCCGGACTCCCACGGAGGTTGCGCACGACATCGGGCCGGCAACCGACGATGATCGGTGCCATGGTTAGGTCAGCGTCAGAGTGGGTTGTTACCGATCTGCACGAAGATGATCGGCAGGCGTGGCAGTCTCTCTATGTCGGGTACGGCGACTTCTACGCCGTGCCGATGGCGCCCGAGACGCTTGATCGCGTCTGGGACTGGCTGCACGATCCGGGCCACGAATTGAGCGCTGTGGTGGCCCGCCCGGTGGCCGGCGGGGACCCTGTCGGCCTTGCTCATTTCCGGCCGTTCAGCCGACCGCTCCACGGTTCGGTCGGCTGTTATCTGGACGACCTCTTCGTCGCTCCCCACGCGCGCGGGACGGGCGCGGTAGATGCCCTACTGCAAGAACTCCAGCGCCGGGCAGTGGACAACGGCTGGGATGTCGTCCGCTGGATCACCCGCGAAAGCAATGCCCGAGCGCGCGCCGTGTACGCCCGGAGCGGCGTGCAAACCGATCTCATCACCTATGACATGGCTCCGTATCCGTCGACCGACGGCCGGGAACGGTAACGCGCCGCTGCCGATCAGCGCCGCGCGTGCCGTTGGCGGGTGATGGCGTCCGGGTCGTCCTCGTTCATCGGCCGGACGACCGCGTAGTCGCCGTGGTCCTCGACCATCAGATACCCCGCCTCCCATCGGTGACGCAGTGCGGCGGGCCAGGACACGGTGCCGTTGACGGTGAGCTTCACTTCGACCTGCGGAACCGGACGTTTTGCCACGTTTGCATCCTAGGCCGACGGTGGCTCCCGCGGCAGGTTCAGTCGATCACGACGTCGGCCCGCAGGGCGGACATCTCGTCCGCGGTGTAGCCGGCCTCGGCCAGGAGGGCGGCGGTGTCGGCGCCGACCGTCGTCAGGCCGGCGGCCTCGCCCGGCGTGCGGGAGAACCGCGGCGCGGGGCCGGGAAGCGTCGCGTCCCCGACCCGGACGAACGAGCCGCGTGCGAGGTTGTGCCCGTGCCGGGGTGCTTCGTCCAACGTCAGTACCGGCGCGACGCACGCGTCGAGGGGGGCGTAAATCTCGGCCCACTCGTCACGTGCCTTCGTCTTGAACCTCGCCGTCAGCACCGCCGCGCACGCGTCCCACTGCAGCGGGTCATACGGCGAGGGGACGGTGGCCGGATCGACGTCGAGGCCCTCGACCAGCACGGCCCAGAACTGCGGCTCGAGCGCACCGACCGCGACGTAACGGCCGTCGGCACACTCGTAGCAGCGGTAGTTCGGCGCTCCGCCGTCGAGCAGGTTGGCGCCCCGCTCGTCCGCCCAGCCCCCGGCCGACCGGAAGGTGCGCGTCATCGAGCCGAGGTAGCCGGCGCCTTCGGTCATCGCGACGTCGATCACCTGACCCTCACCCGTCGCGCGCGCGTGCAGCAGCGCGGCGAGCAGCCCGGTGGCCAGGAACATCGAGCCACCGCCGAAGTCCGCGACGTAGTTGATCGGCGGAACCGGCGGCCCGTCCTTCGGGCCGATGCCGTGGAGCAACCCGGTGATCGCCAGGTAGGTGATGTCGTGACCGGCGGTGGCCGCGAGCGGGCCGTGCTGACCCCAACCGGTCATCCGTCCGTAGACCAGCTTGGGGTTGCGGGCGAGGACGGCGTCCGGACCGACGCCCAGCCGCTCGGCCACGCCCGGACGGAACCCCTCGATCAGTGCATCGCAGTGCTCGGCCAATCGCAGCACCACCTCGGCCCCGCCCGGCCGGCGCAGGTCCAACCCGATCGAGCGCCGTCCGCGCCCGAGCGGCCCGCCGGCCATGGCTTCACCGAGTCCCTGCTTGGCGTCGGGCAGCTTGTCGATCCGGATCACTTCGGCGCCGAGGTCGGCCAGCAGCATGCCGAGGAACGGCACCGGGCCCAGGGCGGGCAGCTCCAGCACCCGTACTCCGGCGAGCGGTCCCGGCATGGCTACTCCCGTCACCCCGCACTTTGACCCCGCCAGCGGTGTAAATCGGGGTCGATCAGGCCGCTGGCGGGGTCAAAGTGCGGATGGGGTCAAAGTGCGTGGGTGGGCTCAGAACGTCTCGTGGTTCTCGGCCTTCTTGCGCAGCAGGGGGTTCGGCGCGAAGCGCTCACCGTGCCTCTCGGCGAACTCGTCGGCCCGCGCCACGAACGCGAATATCCCGCCCGGGTAGCCGTTGATGTACTGCAGCACGCCGCCGGTCCACGGTGGGAAGCCGATACCCATGATCGAGCCGATGTTCGCGTCGGCAGTCTGGACGATCACGCCCTCCTCGACGCAGCGGGCGGACTCGACGGCCTCGATGACGAGCATCCGCTCCTCGAGCTCGTGCAGGTCCACGGCCGACGGGTCGCCGAGCACGGGGAACGCCTCGGCCAGCCCGGGCCACAACCCGGTGCGCTTGCCGCTCTCGTCGTAGTCGAAGAAGCCGGCGCCGCGCAACCGCCCCGGGCGCCCGAGCTCGACCATCTTCTCCACGACCGCCTCGGCCGGGTGGGCGACGTAGCCCTCGCCGGCCGCCTTGCGGGTCTCGTTGCGGATCTTGAGGAACAGCTCCATGTTCAGCTCGTCGGCCAGCTGCAGCGCGCCGACCGGGTACCCGGCCTGCGTCGTCGCCTGCTCGACGGTCGCGGGGTGCACGCCCTCGGCGACCATGGCCAGCGCCTCGTTGACGAACGTCCCGATCACCCGCGAGGTGAAGAACCCACGGCCGTCGTTGACGACGATCGGCGTCTTCTTGATCTGGGCCGCGTAGTCCAGGGCGCGGGCCAGCGCCTCGTCCGACGTCTGCTCCCCGCGGATGATCTCCAGCAGCGGCATCTTGTCGACCGGCGAGAAGAAGTGCAGCCCGACGAAGTCGGCCTTGCGCCGCACCCCCTCGGCCAGCCCGGTGATCGGTAGCGTCGAGGTGTTCGAGCCGAGCAACGCGTCGGAGTTCACGGCGGGTTCGGCCTCCGCGAAGACCGAGTGCTTGAGCTCGACGTTCTCGAACACGGCCTCGACGATCAGGTCGCAGCCGGTCAGGTCGGCGTAGTCGGCGGTCGCAGTGATGCGGGCGAGCAGCTCGTCCCGCTTGGCCTCGGTCGACTTGCCGCGAGCGATCGCCTTGTCCAGGATCTTGCGCGAGTAGTCCTTGCCCTTCTCGGCCGCCTCGATCGAGACGTCCTTGAGCACGACCTCGATGCCGGCCTTGGCCGAGACGTACGCGATACCGGCGCCCATCATTCCGGCGCCGAGCACGGCCACCCGCGTCGTCGGCCGGGCGTCGTAGCCGTCCGGACGCGAGCCGCCACCGTTGATCGAGTTCAGGTCGAACCAGAACGCCTGGATCATGTTCTTGGCGACCTGACCCTTGGCCAGGTTGACGAAGTAGCGGCCCTCGATCGTGAACGCGGTGTCGATGTCGACGCCCGCGCCCTCCACCGCGGCGCACATGAGGTGGTGCGGCGCCGGCATCGGGGCTCCCTTGAGCTGCTTGCGCAGGTTGCCGGGGAACGCGGGCAGCATCGCGGCCAGCGCGGGCGAGGTCGGCGAGCCCCCGGGCATCCGGTAGCCCTTGGCGTCCCACGGCTGCACGGCCTCGGGGTTGGCCTTGATCCAGGTACGCGCGGCCTCGAGCATGGCCTCGGGCGACTCGGCTACTTCATCGACGAGGCCGATCTCCTTGGCCTGGGCCGGGTTGTAGCGGGTGCCCTGCAGCAGCACCTTCATCAGCCCGTCGGCGATGCCGAGCAGCCGGACGATGCGCGTCACGCCGCCGCCGCCGGGCAGCAGGCCGAGCGTGACCTCGGGCAGGCCGAACTGCGACTTGCGGTTGTCCAGCGCCACGCGGTGGTGGCAGGCCAGTGCGATCTCCAGCCCGCCGCCGAGTGCGGCCCCGTTGAGCGCCGCGACGACCGGTCGCCCGAGCGTCTCGAGCCGGCGCAGGTCGGCCTTGATCCGGGTGACGCCGGCCGCGAACTCGGCCGCGTTCTCGTCGGTGACCTGGGCCAGCAGCTTCAGGTCACCGCCGGCGAAGAAGGTCGACTTGGCCGAGGTGATGACGACACCGGTGATCGTGTCCTTCTCGGCGTACAGGCGGTCGACGGCCGCGGCCATGGACTGCTGGTAGGCACTGGTCATCGTGTTCGCGCGCTGGCTGGGATCGTCCAGGGTCAGCGTGATGATGCCGTCCGCATCCCGGTCCCAGTTGATCGTGTTCTGCTCAGTGCTCATGCTCGCTCCGCGGGTGTCGCTCGACATCAGATTCGCTCCACGATCGTCGCAACGCCCATGCCGCCGCCGACGCACAGCGTGGCCAGGCCGTAGCGCTGGTCGCGGGCTTCGAGCTCGTCGACGAGGGTGCCGAGGATCATCGCGCCGGTCGCGCCGAGCGGGTGGCCCAGGGCGATCGCCCCGCCGTTGACGTTGACCTTCTCGTGCGGGACGTCCAGGTCCTTCATGAACTTCATGACGACCGCGGCGAAGGCCTCGTTGACCTCGAACAGGTCGATGTCCTCGACGCTCAGCCCGGCCTTGGCCAGGGCCTTCTGGGCCGAGGGGGCCGGACCGGTGAGCATGATCGTCGGCTCGCTGCCGACGACCCCGGTGGCCACGATCCGGGCCCGTGGGGTCAGGCCGAGCGTGGCCCCGATCTGCTCGCTGCCGATCACCATGAGCGCGGCGCCGTCGACGATGCCGGACGAGTTGCCCGGCGAGTGGACGTGGTTGATCTTCTCGACCCAGTGGTACTTCTGCAGCGCGACCGCGTCGAACCCGCCCATCTCGCCCAGGCCGGCGAACGAGGGCTTGAGGCCGCCCAGGGCCTCGACGGTCGTGCCCGGGCGCGGGAACTCGTCGTGGTCCAGGACGACCTGCCCGTTCTGGTCGAGCACCGGGACGACTGAGCGGCCGAACGCCCCGTTGGCGATCGCCTTGCCGGCGCGGTCCTGCGACTCGGCGGCGAACGCGTCGACGTCGGCCCGGCTGAAGCCCTCCAGGGTCGCGATCAGGTCGGCGCCCACGCCCTGGGGCACGAAGCTGGTGTCGTAGGCGGTCTCGGGGTCCTGGGCCCACGCCCCGCCGTCCGAGCCCATCGGCACGCGGGACATCGACTCGACGCCGCCGGCGAACAGCAGGTCCTCCCAGCCCGAACGCACCTTCTGAGTGGCGATGTTCACGGCCTCAAGGCCGGACGCGCAGAAGCGGTTGAGCTGGAACCCGGCGCCGGAGGACACGAAGCCGGCGGCGATCGCGGCGGTGCGGGCGATGTCCGCGCCCTGCTCGCCGACAGGGGACACGACGCCCAGGATGATGTCCTCGACCTGCGTCGGATCCAGCGTGGGGTTGCGGCGCAGGACCTCGTCGATCAGTCCGGTGACGAGCGAGATGGGCTTGGTGGCGTGTAGTGATCCGGTGTTCTTGCCGCGCCCGCGCGGGGTCCGCACGGCGTCGTAGACGAAGGCTTCAGTGCTCATGCTGACCGTCCTCGAACGAGTGGATCGGGAGATGCTCCGATACTGCCAGTATCACTGTCACAGTTGTCAAGTGCCAGTGAATGTGTGATTGGTCTACGCTCGCAGCCATGACCGCGGCCGAGCCGGAGGGTGACGGGTTCACCATCGACGAGTTCACCATCGACGAACTCGCCGCCCGTACCGGCATGACGGTACGCACGGTGCGCTTCTATGCAACCGAGGGCCTGCTGCCCGCCCCCGAGCGACGCGGCCGGGTGGCGTACTACGACGGACGGCACCGGATGCGGCTCGAGCTCATCCGCACGTTGCAGGAACACGGCTACACGCTGGCGGCCATCGAGCGGGTGCTGGTCCGTATCCCGAGCGACGCCGCGCCGTCGGAGTACGCGGTGCAGTCCGCGGTGCTCGCGCCCTGGCTGCCGGACCAGAGCGAGCAGCTGGACCGGGCCGGCCTCGAGCGCCGGATCGGGCGCCGGCTGACCGATGACGAGCTGGGCAACCTGGCGGCCCTCGGTGCCCTCGAGGAGTTGGGCGACGGGCGGTTCCGCATCTCGCCGGCGCTGCTCGGGCACGCCGTCGAGCTGATGCGACTACCCGTCCCGGCCGGTGTCCTGCACGACTCGGCGGCCCTCATCAGCGAGCACGCGACCGCGGTGGCCGACGGGCTGACCGATGTGTTCATCAAGGCGATCTGGGGCCCGTACCAGCAGGGCGAACTGGACGACGAGCAGCTGGTGGCCATGCTGACCCGCCTGCGCCCGCTGGCCATCCAGGGTCTGGTCGGCGCGTTCGCGCGGGCCGCTGACCGGGCGGCTCGCCGAGGCATCGACCGCGCCTGACTGTCTACGTGGACGCAGCCGATCGCGGCGCCGCCCGCTCGCAAGCTTGGGGCGGTCACGCGATCAGGGGCGGCGGGTGCAGAGCTTGCTCTCGTCGGTGAGCCCGGGCTCCTGCCCGCCTACGCACACCGCCGGCAGGGCCTTGGCGATCGCCACCGCAAGTGTCGGAACCGGCGGCGAGGCGTACTTCGACGGCACCGTGATCGAGATGTACACGGCCCGGTCGACCGAGGTGTACACCTCGTTGTGCTCGACGCTCGTGACGTCGAAGTAGACCCCGGTCCGGCCGTCGCTCCCGCCGATCAGGATGTTGTCCACGGTGCTGCCCGGTTTGAGGTCCGCGGGCCGGTCCACGCCACAGCGCAGGATCACTGCGGGATCACCCCAGGCGACCACGAACGCCGAGTACGGCTTCGGGTGCACCACCCGCGGCAGCAGGGTGCCCAGCTGCTCGGGCAGCGCCTCGAGCACCTTCGTGCACGGCCCGAGGACCGCGGCGTTCGGCGCCGGCGCGGTCGGCGTGAGGGCGGGGAGCACCGCCGGTGCCGTGGGCGTCGACCTGTCCTTGCCGCCCAGCACCAGGGCCAGGACGATCACGATCGGGAGGGTCAGGGCCGTCGCGATCAGCGCCGCGCGGCGGGTGTCCGAGTGGATTGCCGCTCCCGTCAGAGGTGCACGACCGGGCAGGTCAGGGTCCGGGTGATGCCGGGGACGCCCTGGATCTTGGCCACGACGAGCTTGCCCAGGTCATCGACGTTCTCGGCCTCGGCCCGGACGATCACGTCGTAGGGACCGGTGACGTCCTCGGCGTTGGTGACACCGTCGAGGTCGCCGATCGCCTCAGCCACGGCGGCCGCCTTGCCGACCTCGGTCTGGATCAGGATGTAGGCGTTGACACTCATCGGCGCGTCCTCTCGTCGGTTGCCGGTGTGGGACCGTACGACGGTAGCGCAGGGAGCGGACGGTGACGCCGGAGCGGGGCGACTCAGCGCGCGCCCACCCGCCCCACTAGATTTCGCACCAGCGCCGCGCAGTGGCGCGTGACCGGGGAGCGACAACCATCACCGTTTCGGACGTGGGCGAGTTCGGGCTGATCCGGCGGGTCACCGCCGGCCTGACCGCGGCCGAGTCGACGCTGCTCGGGCCGGGCGACGACGCCGCGGTGATCGCGACGACGGACGGCCGCGTGGTCGCGTCCATCGACCTGCTCGTCGAGCAGCGGCACTTTCGCCGCGACTGGTCGACCGCGAACGACATCGGGCACAAGGCCGCCGCGCGCAGCCTGGCCGACATCGTCGCGATGG
>JBDTGE010000154.1:0-7947 GCA_039937575.1 Jatrophihabitantaceae bacterium | reverse complement strand
CTTCCGAGCACGGCGGGGTCTCCCGGAGTCACCAGCAGCGAGTGAAGGTCTTGCATGGCGTCGACGCCGTCGGAGGATACCCATCCGTACAACTGGCTGGTTCCGACCTCGAGGTCGAACTTCGCGAGGGAGCGGGGCGGCTGCAACTCGGCGAGGTCCAGAACCATGGCGTTGCCGGACGGCGTGCAGTCCAGCGCCGCGTTGCTCATGATGCCCTCCGCCACCGTGCGCTGGGTCGAGGCGCCGGCCAGAATCTGGTTGTACGCGCTGAGCGAGTCTTCCACCTCGGTGCCACACGAAAGTACGTCGTCGCGCACCTCGGCGACGTAGGAGGCGAAGTCGGCCCGCAGCTGACCGGTTGTCGCCCGGTGCGGCCAGTCGGCGATCGCGGCGAGTCCCACCACAAGCGCCACCACGACAGCGATGCTTACTTTCCGATGCCCCGAAATCCAACGTCCCGCCGCCAGAGCACGCCGTGAAGGCGCCGCGCCGTGACCGAGGTCGGTGGTGGCCACTGTGAATGCCCCTCTGTCCGTTGACATGGTGGAGCTGAGTTCGACCGCGCGACGACTTCGATCAGCGTGCCGCGCGAGTCGACTCGGAGGGCTCCTGGCGAAGGCTACGCCGCCACCAGGAGATCCGGCAGATGTAGGTGTATGCCGGTGAACATCATTTCGCAGCACTGGTCGACCGACCCGTTCGATCTCCTCGTGCTTCTCGTCGTCTCGATACATGGGCGTGGGCTGCGCGCACGGCTGAGGTCGATCCGTAGGGCCAATCGGCCGACCGAGCCCTGGATACAGCAAGCCGTGTTGTTCTACGCCGGGCTCGGCGTTCTCATCGTGGCGGTCACCTCTCCTATCGACTACTGGTCGGACCAATACCTCTCCGTGCATATCGTCCAGCACCTCATGCTCGCCTTCTTCGCGCCGCCTTTGATCGTGCTCGGCGCACCCTGGTTGCCGCTTATGCGGGGTCTGCCACGATCACTGCGTCGGGACCTCGGTCGGCTGGCCCAACTCACTCGATCTGGGCGTCCCGGCTCGACCGGTCCGGTCCGCCGCCTGCTCACCAGCGCCCGTCGATTGCTCTCGCGGCCGATAACCGCGGTCCTGCTCTTCAACGCCGCGATGGTCTTCTGGCACTTCCCGGGTCCCTTCGACGCCGCGCTGCACAACCAGGCCGTGCACATCTGGCTTGAACATGCGAGCTTCTTCGCCTTTGGGATGGCCCTCTGGCTGCAGGTATTCGGTTCGTACCCACTGCGGCCAGTCCTCGATGGTCCACGCCGCGTCGCAGTTCTCATCGCGACCAACGCCGTCATGGTGATCGTCGCGATGACACTCGTGATGTTCACCAAGGCCATCTATAGCGGGTACGCCCCGGTCCACACCCTGTCCCAGCGGGCGGCTGATCAGCAGATCGGTGGCGCGATCCTCTGGGTGTGCGGGGAGATCAGCTTTCTGCCGGCAATCCTCTACACCGTGATGCGTTGGCTGGACACCGATGCCGATCAAGCACCACCCGGTACGCCGCGTCCAGCCCCAGCCAGGCAACCTGTCGCACCGGGACCGTCGATCTAGGGCGAATGCGGTGCTGCGCGCCAGCTGCTTCACAGCCCCGATCCGACTCCGGTTCCGCCGAAACTTGCTCGTAGCTCGTTCATCCACTGATCCCAGGTTCCGGTCAGCAGCAGCACGCCGATAAGGATCAGCAAGGCGCCACCGAACCGGCTGATCAAGCGGGCGTGCCGCCGAACTATGTCCAGGGCGCTCGTAACCCTGGCCAGTCCGAGCGCGACCAGCACGAACGGCACCCCAAGCCCGAGGCTGTAGGCCGCCGACAGCAGCGCGCCTCGGGTCGCCGTCGCCTGATTCGCGGCCAATGAGTACACGGCGGTGAAGGTCGGGGTGAGGCAAGGGGTCCACGCGAGCCCGAACGTCAGCGGGAGCAGTGGTGCCCCGAACAGGCCGACGGCCGGCACCACATGTAGCTTGCGCTCGCGCTGAAGTAGCGGAATGCCACCCAGGAAAACCACGCCCATCACGATCGTCACTGCACCGAAGCCCCGCTCCAATCCAACGCGATGATCGGCGATGGCCGAGCCCAGCGCGCCGAACAGGGCGCCCGTCGCTACGAACACCGCCGTGAAGCCCGAGACGAACAACAGCGCGCCGATCGCCATCCGGCCGGGGCGCGGCTCACGACCGTCAGAACCCGAGAGTCCCGCGATGTAGGCCAGGTATCCAGGCACCAGAGGCAGCACGCACGGTGACAGGAACCCCACCACGCCGACCAGGGCAGCGACGCCGGCCGCAACGAGCAGCGGCCCGCTGATCACAGTTCGCTGGAAAGTGGGGTCGGCCAAGAGCGTTGGAATCATGATGCGGGAACTGCCACCTCCCTTCGGACACTAGAGCAACCGCCCGGGCCGCGCGCGGCCGTGCGACAGCTTTCGCGATAAGCCGCACCGGAGTTGCCACGACCGCGCCCACGGCACGGCACGAGATGACCAGCGCCGAAGGCCGTACAGGCCTTCTCAGACCCCCCGCGTCTGCGCTACCGTAACCCGGACAATCGGGGGGCCACAACGTGTCGGTCGAGGCGGGCGTAGACGGACCGCGGCCCTCTCGTCGGCGCCGGGTTGTGCTGTTCAACTGCGCCTTCCTGCTCTGCATGCTCCTGGGCATCGGCGCCGTCGCGGCCGTCGTCCTACGCGCACACTCCAGCCCGCCCGCCCCATCCACGGCGACGGCGGCCGTGCTGCCCATCAACATCGCCGCGCCCGGGTTCCAGTTGACCGGACTGTTCGGCCAGCGGGTGTCGATGGCTGACTATCGCGGCAAGGCTGTCGTGCTCGCGTTCGTCGACTCCGAATGCACGACGATCTGCCCCTTGACGACCTCGACCCTCAGCGCCGCAACAGATGACCTGGGCCCGAACTCGTCGCGAGTCCAACTCCTGGGCATCGACGCCAATCCGCTCGCAACCTCGGTCGGTGACGTCCGGGCCTACTCCGCGGCCCATGACCTGCTGTATCGGTGGAACTTCCTGACCGGGAGTGTGGCCGACCTGTCGGCGGTCTGGTCGGCCTACCACGTGTACACGGCCGTCACCAAGACCGGCATCGACCACGACCCAGTCGTCATTGTCATCGATCCCGCCGGTCGAGAACGAGCCATATTCCACACCGCCATGTCGTACGCGAGCGTCGCCGTGCAGGCAGCCCAACTCGCTCAAGCAATCGCGGCAACACTCGGGGTAGCGACCACACGGTCAACGCCGCCCGCGCCGACGTCGGTGATTCTGCCCGCGGCCAACGTCGCGATGACCGTTGTCGCCGGCTCGCCGAGCACGACCGTGGAGCTGGGCCCCGACCATCCGCACCTGATCGTTTTCCTCGCGAGCTGGCTGACCCAGACCTCCGATCTGAAGGCCCAAATCTCCATCCTCAACGAGTACCAACGCGCGGCCCAACACAGTCGTCTACCAAGCCTGGTGGCCATCGACCTGGCGACTACCGAACCCCGAGCTGGTTCACTGGTCAGCACATTCCGGACGCTGGGCATTCGCCCACAGTTTCCTGTCGTCTCGGACACGCGGGGCGCCCTTGCCGATGGATATGGGGTGCAGGACGCGCCGTGGTACTCACTCGCGGGTCGTAAGGGCACGTGGCAGCATGACGGCTGGCTGACCCTCCCGAGGCTATTGGCCGCGGTGGGCAAGACCGCCGGCGCGCGCTGACCGCGCTGCCCGCGCGTCAGCGGCTGGCGGTCGAGCTCTGCTACTTCGTCGGGCTGCCGCTGAACGAGGCGGCGGCGCTGATGGGCTGCGCGGAGGGGACGGTCAAGTCGACCCTGTCCGCGGCGCGCGCGAACCTGCGCTCGAGTCTCGGAGAGGACTACCGATGAATGATCGCGTCGACGAACTGCTCAGCTCCGAGGGCCGACGCTGGCGCGAGCACCTCGGACCGGACCCCGACCTGGCGGCGCTGATCAGGCGACCCCGTCCGGGCCGCAACCACCGGCTGCCGGCGTTGCTGACCGCGGCCGCCGTCGTCGCCGTCGTGTCGATCGCGGCCGCCGTTGTCGCCGGTTACTCGGGCGCCCGCAACGGCGGATCACCGGCCACCGCCGGCGCATCGCCCACCGGCGGGGTTCAGGCGTCCTGCGTTGCCCCGGTCCTTGGCGTCGAGCGCAACGCGGGCCCGACCGATCCGGGGCAGCCGCCCTCGCTCGGTGAGGTGGCGCCCGGGCAGCAGGTGACCGTCTTCGGTCGGTGGTACTTCCGCGGACCGTGCCAGGACACGAGAGCAAACGGCCAGCCACTACCGGCGGCCACGCCCGTCGGCGCGGTACGGCTCTCGCTGACCACCGCCGACCATCGGATGCGAGTGCTCGCCACCGTCCACCCCGACCGCAACGCCTCGTTCGCCGCGACGCTCACCGTGCCGGCCGACGCGGCGCTCGGCCCGGCCACGATCAGCGACGGCCAGGCTCACGTGATCGTCCTGGACATCACCGGCTCATAAGCCGCCCTTTCCTCGGCCCGGGCGGTCGGGTCAGGCGACGGCGGGCACTCGTCGGCGGCGGGCGGCGCGGTGCGGTTCGCCCAGTGCGTTCAGGTGGCGCAGCGCCGCCGCGTAGGAGCCGATCAGGCTGGTCTCGGTGTAGTTGACCTGCAGCTTGTCGCAGTAGGCCTTGATGATCGGTTGGGCCCGGCGCAGGCTGGCGCGCGGCATGTTCGGGAACAGGTGGTGCTCGACCTGGTAGTTCAGGCCGCCGAGGGCGAAGTCGGTGAACAGGCCGCCGCGGACGTTACGCGTGGTCAAGACCTGCCGACGCAGGAAGTCCAGCTCGTGGCCGGGCGTGATCGTCGGCATGCCCTTGTGATTGGGGGCGAACGAGCAGCCCATGTACAGACCCCACACGGCCTGATGGATCGCCACGAACACCACGGCCTTGACCGGCGACAGGACGAGCAGCACGGCGGCCAGATAGGCCAGCACGTGCAGCGTGAGCAGGACGAACTCGGTGCGCCGGTAGCGGCGGATGCGCGTGCCGCGCAGCCAGCCGAAGCCCTGCACGTGCAGGTTGATCCCCTCGAGCGTCAGCAACGGGAAGAACAGCCAGGCCTGGTGCCGGGCGATGAAGCCGGACACCGGGCCGTCGTGCTCGATCGCCTGCTGGGTGGTGAACGCCAGCACGCCTTCGCCAATGTCGGGGTCGTACCCCTCATGGTTCGGCTTGGCGTGGTGCTTGTTGTGCTCGTCGACCCACCAGCCGTAGCTCAACCCGACCAGCAGGTCGCCGGCGAGGATGCCGATGAGGTCGTTGACCCGTTTGGATCGCGCCACCTGCTGATGGCCGCCGTCGTGACCCATGAACGCGACCTGGGTGAACGCGAGACCGAGCACGGCGGCGACGATCGTCTGGTACCAGGAGTCGCCGACCCAGACGAACGCGACCCAGACGGCGGCGAAGGCGGCGAACGTCAGGGCGATACGGACGCAGTAGTTGGCCCGGCGACGGTCGAGCAGGTTCTCGGCGCGGATCTGGCGGCACAGGGCGGCGAAGTCGCTGCCCCTGGTGGTCTGGGTCGGAGCAGTCATGATCGTCGGTCCTTGCGATTTCCGACGATGGTCACTTCAGCGCGCCGGGCTACTCCAGCATGAGCGCACGGGCCGGCAATAGCGAGCCGAGCGAAGGTCCCGCTGCCAGGGGGCTGCCAGAAACTGTCCGAACGGTCAGGACGCGATGCCGAGGACGAAGGGGTACACGCTGGACGCCCCGGCCTGGCGCAGCAGCTGCCCGACGACGGTGAGCGTCCAGCCGGTGTCGGTCAGGTCGTCGACGAGCAGCACGTCCTTCGCGTCGACCGCGCGGGCGAGTTCGGGACCGACCTCGTGACTGCCCCAGACCGCGCGCAGTCGCAGCGCGCTGTTGGTCCGGCCCGGCGAGGACGGGCCGTGGCGGATGAGCGGGCCGAGGTCGGGCAGCCGGCCGATCTCGCCGAGCCGGGCCGCCAGGTCGGCGACGAGCAGGGGCCGCCGGTTCGAGCCGACGTGGACGACGACCTCGGGCCGGCGCTCCCAGCCCCACGACGCCAGGACCTGCACGCACGCCCGCATCAGATCCTCGGGTACCGGCCCGTCCGGGGTGCCGTCGGCCAGCACCGCCCGGACCCGCTGGCCGAAGCCGAGGTCGGTGAACCGGGCGAGTGCGCGTCCGGCCTCGGTCTGCTCGGCGACGCTGATCTTGCCCCGCACATTCACGCCCAGGTTCGGCATCGCGGTCGGCCACATGCGCCGGGCGTCGAACGGCACGCCTGGACGTTCCAATGTCGCTGTCGCCGCCGAGACCGTCCGGTCCGACGTCGTATGCGACAGCGTCAGGCCCCCGCAGTTGTCGCACCGGCCGCAGTCCTCGGCGGCTGGATCATCGAGCTGTTCGCGCAGGAACCGCAGGCGGCAGGTGCCGGTGGCGAGGTAGTCGCGCATGGCCTGCTGCTCGTCGCGGCGGACCTGGGCCACCCGGGCGTACCGGTCGGCGTCGTAGTCCCACGGCCGGCCGGTCGCGACCCAGCCGCCACGGACGCGGTGGGCCGCGCCGTCGACGTCCAGCACCTTGAGCATCGCCTCGAGCCGGGATCGGGACAGATCGACCCGCGTCTCCAGCGCGGCCGTGCTCTGCGGTCCGTTGCCGTCGGCCAGCACCCGCAACGCCGTGCGTACCTGCTGCTCGGCGGGGAACCCGACCGAGGCGAAGTAGTCCCAGATCGCCTCGTCCTCACTGCCGGGCAGCAGCACGACCTGGGCCCGGTCGACGCCGCGGCCGGCGCGACCGACCTGCTGGTAGTACGCGATCGGCGAGGCCGGCGCGCCGAAGTGGATGACGAAGCCGAGGTCCGGCTTGTCGAAGCCCATGCCGAGCGCGGACGTCGCGACCAGGGCCTTGACCCGGTTGTTGATCAAGTCGTCCTCGGCCGCGAGCCGTTCGGTCTGCTCGGTCTGGCCCGAGTAGGCGGCGACCGGGAAACCGCGCCCACGCAGGTACTCCGCGACCTCCTGGGACGCGGCGACGGTGAGCGTGTAGATGATCCCCGAGCCCGGCAGCTCGGCCAGGTGATCGGCCAGCCAGGCGAGCCGGTGCGCGGTAGAGGGCAACGCGAGCACGCCCAGGTGCAGGGACTCGCGATCGAGGCTGCCGCGCAGGACCAGCACGTCGCCGCTCGCGCTGCGCTGACCCAGCCCGAGCACGTCGGTGACGTCGTCGACCACGCGGGTGTTCGCGGTGGCGGTGGTGGCCAGGACCGGGATGCCGTCCGGCAACTCGGGCAGCAGCGTGCGCAGCCGGCGGAAGTCGGGCCGGAAGTCGTGGCCCCAGTCGCTGATGCAGTGGGCCTCGTCGACCACGAGCAGCCCGCAGGTGGCGGCGAGCTGCGGCATGACGTTGTCGCGGAACTCGGGGTTATTGAGCCGCTCGGGGGACAGCAGCAGGACGTCGACGTCGCCGTTCGCGACCGCCGCGTACATCTGGCGCCACTCGTCGACGTTGGTGGAGTTGATGGTGACGGCGTGGATGCCGGCGCGCTCGGCGGCCGCGATCTGGTTGCGCATCAGGGCGAGCAGCGGCGAGTTGATCACCGTCGGCCCCGCGCCGCCGGCTCGCAGCAGCGCCGTGGCCACGAAGTAGACCGCCGACTTGCCCCACCCGGTGCGCTGGACGACGAGTGCGCGGCGCCGGTCGGCGACCAGGGCCTCGATCGCCGTCCACTGGTCCTCGCGGAGCGACGCCCCCGCGCCCGCGAGCGCCCGCAGCTGGGTCTCGGCCCGCGCGCGCAGGGCGGTTCGATCCAGCAGCTCGGTCATGGGTCCTGTCTAACAGCCGGCGCCGACACTCGCGGCTCGTGCGCCGATCTTGGTGCGGATGGGCGGCCGGGACGACC
>JBDTGE010000153.1:0-4988 GCA_039937575.1 Jatrophihabitantaceae bacterium | reverse complement strand
GTCCTGGTGTCCAAGCCGCCGGACCCGGACGTCGCCGAAGCGATCCGGGCGTACGCGCAGACGCTGAGCACGCCGGTCGAGTTCGCCCTGATCGGCCCGGGCCGTCCTGACCTCACCGCCGCGACCGAACAGGTGCTGCGGGCGCTCGACGTCGAAGTCCCGACCTGGCCGCACTACACCGGCGAGCAGCCGGCCCCCCGGCACGGCGCGCTGCGCGGGCTGTTCGCCGGCGGCACGCTGTGCGACGAGGCCATGATCATCGCCAGCGAGCAGCTCGGCCCGATCGCGTCGAACATCCCGCTGCGTCCGGAGTGGCGCATCGATCCCGGCACGCCGTCGACCGGTCACGTCATGATCGACTTCGGCGATGACGAGCTCACGGCCGGGCGGCCGCACCCGATGATCGACCAGTCGCTGCGCCTGGCCCGGCTCGCCGTCGAGGCGGCCGACCCGAACACCGCGGTGATCCTGCTCGACGTCGTCCTCGGGCACGGGGCGCACGCCGACCCGGCCTCCGAACTCGCCCCGGCGCTCGCCGCGGTCCACGCCGCCGGCGACGTGGCGGTCGTCGTGAGCATCATCGGGGCCAAGGCCGACCCGCAGGACCTCAACGCCCAGGCGGCCGCGCTGCGCACCGCAGGCGCGCACGTGTTCACCTCCAACGCGCAGGCGGCCCGGTTCGCCTGCGGCTTGATTGCGAGCCAGTCATGAGAACGTCGGCATGAGCGAGTTGCTGCGCCGGGACATCGCGCTGATCACCGCCGGGGTCGACCTGTTCGCCGACGCCGCCGAGCGGCAGGCCACCCGGGTGACGCGCGTGGACTGGGCACCACCGATGCCCGGCACCGAGGCCGACCTGGCCCGCGTCATCGGAGACTCGCGACGAGTGGCGGCCAACGCGACGGCGGTCGAGCGGATGCTGGCCAGCCGCGCGCACCTCGTCGACGTCCGTCCGGCCCGCGACGTGCTCGGCCTGGGCCCGCGCCAGCTCCTGCACGCCGGACCGCCGATCACCTGGGACCGCGCGTCCGGACCGATGCGCGGTGCGCTGACCGGCGCCGCCCTGTTCGAGGGGCTCGCCAGCACGCCCGAGGACGCCGCCGCGTTGTTCGAGCGGGGCGAGGTCGAGCTCGACGCGTGCCACCACCACAACGCGGTCGGCCCGATGGCCGGCGTCGTGTCGCCGTCGATGTGGATGTTCGTCCTCGAGGACGCCGCGACCGACCGCCGCGCCTACTGCTCGCTGAACGAGGGCCTTGGCAAGGTGCTGCGCTACGGCGCCTACTCGGCCGAGGTGATCGAGCGGCTGGGCTGGATGGCCGCGGTGCTCGGGCCGGTGCTACAGGCCGCCTCGCACGCACACGGCCCGGTCGACGTCACCGCGATCCTGGCCCAGATGGTGCAGATGGGCGACGAGGCGCACAACCGCAACCGGGCCGGCACCCTGATGCTGCTGCGCGACCTGCTGCCGTCGATGATCGAATCGCCGTTCGCGTCCTCGGACGTCGCCGAGGCTGCCCGCTTCGTCGGCGGCAACGATCACTTCTTCCTCAACCTGGCGATGCCCGGGTGCAAGCTGGCGCTGGACGCCGCGCGCGAGATCCCGGGCTCGACCATGGTCGTGGCGATGGCCCGCAACGGCACCGACTTCGGCATCCAGGTGTCCGGCACCGGCGATCGGTGGTTCACCGGCCCCGCGCAGGTGCCCGAGGGCCTGTTCCTCGGCGACTTCGGCCCGCAGGACGCCAACCCGGACATCGGCGACTCGGCGATCACCGAGACGGCCGGGCTCGGCGGCTTCGCCATGGCCGCCGCGCCGGCGATCGTCCGGTTCGTCGGCGGTACTGTCGCGGACGCCCTGGCCAACACCCGGCGGATGTACGAGATCACGCTGGCCGAGCACACGATGTTCCAGGTGCCGGTGCTCGAGTTCCGGGGTACGCCCGCGGGCATCGACGTCACCAAGGTCGTCCGCACCGGGATCCTGCCGCAGATCAACACCGGAATGGCCGGCAAGCTCGCCGGCACGGGCCAGGTCGGCGCCGGCCTGGTCACGCCGCCGGCCGAGATCTTCCCGCTGGCCCTGGCCGCCCTGGCCGAGGCCAGCGGCTGACCCCGGCCGACGGGCGGTACGGTCCACGCGTGAACACCTGGTACGACTACCGCTCGGCTTGGAGCACACACCCCTGGCTGCTCGTGCTGGCGCTCGCCGCGGTCGCGCTGATCGTGGTGGGGGTGCTCGGGACCGTCATCGGCGGGCTGCTCGGACTGTTCTTCGTGCCGGGGCTGCTGGCCCTGTTCGCCCACCACCTGCTCGTGACGAAGAAGCTCGGCTGAGTCTCGTCGCAAAGGCCCGATATCACCGTTTCACACCGAATCTGCGGTGCCTAGTATTTCCCGGTGAGCACTCGCGCGGGAATCGTCGTCACCGGCACCGAGGTCCTGACCGGGCGGGTGAGCGACCGCAACGGCCCGTGGCTGGCCGAACAGCTGCGCACGCACGGCGTCGACATCGCCCAGATCGTCGTCGTCGGCGACCGACCGCAGGACCTGCGCGACTCGCTGGCCTTCCTCGCCGGCAACGGGGTCGACCTGATCATCACCTCCGGCGGTCTCGGGCCGACCGCCGACGACCTGACGGCCGAGGTGGTCGGCGCGTTCCAGGATCGCCCGTCGGCGCTGGACTCCGAGCTCGAGGCCGAGATCGCGGCGATCATCGCCGAGCTGACCGTCGGGCGCGGCTGGCGGCTGGACCCCGAGGCCACCGCGGCCGGGACGCGAAAGCAGGCCCTGGTGCCACGCGGTGCGCACGTCCTGGCCCCGGTCGGGACGGCGCCGGGTCTGATCGTGCCCGCCGCCGACGGGAGCGGCGGGCCACCCGTGCTCGTCCTGCCCGGACCGCCGCGCGAGCTGCAGGGCATGTGGTCCGCCGCCCTGGCCGATCCGCTGGTCCACGCGGCGCTGACCGGGCGGGCCGAGCTCCGCCAGCGCACCATCCGGCTGTGGGGCACCCCCGAGTCCGAACTCGCGGCCACCCTGCGCGCGCACGCCGATCGCCTGTCCGGGCTGGAGATCACCACCTGCCTGCACAGCGGCGAGCTCGAGGTCGTGACGCGGTACGCGCCGGACGCGCAACCGGCCTACGACGCCCTCGCAGCCGCGATCGGATCGACCTACGCCGACACGGTGTTCTCGAGCGACGGCCGCACGATCGACGCCGTCGTCGCCGACACCCTGCTGGCCCGCGGCCTGAGCATCGCCACGGCCGAGTCCTGTACCGCCGGACTGCTCGCCGGACGCCTGGCCGATCGCGCCGGTTCCTCGGCCTACCTGCTCGGCGGCCTCGTGACCTATGCGAACCGGGCGAAGGTCGAGCTCGCGGGGGTGCCGGCCGGACTGATCGAACGGGTCGGCGCCGTCAGCGCCGAAGTCGCCGAGACGATGGCCGCCGGGGCGCGAAGCCGGCTCGGTGCGGACGTCGGTGTCGGCATCACCGGGGTCGCCGGGCCGGGCGGCGGCTCGCCCGAGAAGCCGGTCGGACTGGTCCACCTCTGTGCATCGGGTAGCGGCAAGAGCCTGTCCCACAAGGTAAATCTGCCCGGGTCCCGCGCCGACGTCCGCTCGCGCGCCGTCGTGATCGCGCTGCACCTGATCCGCGAACTGCTGTCGGACTAGCACTGGACTGGCGCCGTCCGGGGCCGACGACGGCCGGCGGTCTGACCGCTGCCGCCCGCTTCGTGAGCGCACCACTAAACTCCCATGCCGTGACAGGTACTCCGCGAAAGATCACCGTCGTCGGCGACCCCGTGCTGCACCGCGTCAGCCGGCCGGTCACCGCGTTCGACACCGAGCTCGCCACGCTGGTCGACGACATGTTCGCGTCGATGGCCGTGGCCGAGGGGGTCGGGCTCGCCGCGCCGCAGGTCGGCGTCGACCTCGCGGTGTTCGTCTACGACTGCCCGGACTCATCGGGCGTGCGGCACCGTGGCCACGTCGTGAACCCGACGATCGAGGTCAGCGGCCCACCGGAGCTGCACGAGGAGGGCTGCCTGTCGGTGCCCGGCCCGTACCACGACCTGGAGCGCGCGGCCGCGGCCACCGTCCGGGGACTCGACCGGACGGGCCAGCCGGTCGAAGTGTCCGGCACCGGTTACTTCGCGCGCTGCCTGCAGCACGAGACCGACCACCTGCGCGGCATTCTGTTCATCGATCACCTGCCGCGCAACCGGCGGCGGCGGCTGCTGCGCGACATGGAGCCCTTCGACTGGAACGCGCCCATCCCCTGAGCGAACGGAGCGACCCGGCCGTCCGGCAGTGACGGGTTCATCGGTGGATGTACTACACGCGTAGTACACCCACCGGAGCACCCATCAGTTCACCGCCCGACATCGCTGAGCCGGACGTGGCGATCACCGGACCCCGCGCGGGCGATCAGCTCGGCGATCTGGACGGCGTTGAGCGCGGCGCCCTTGCGCAGGTTGTCGTTGCTCACGAACAGCACGAGGCCCCGCCCGCCGTCGACGGTCGAGTCCTGGCGGATACGCCCGACGAACGACGGGTCCTGCCCCGCGGCCTGCAGCGGAGTGGGCACGTCGCACAAGACAACACCCGGGGCGGACCCCAGCAGCGCCGTCGCCCGCGCCACCGACAGCGGCCGCTCGAACTCGGCGTTGATCGACAGCGAGTGACCGGTGAAGACCGGCACCCGCACGCACGTACCGGACACCCGCAGCGCGGGGAGGTCGAGGATCTTGCGCGACTCGTTGCGCAACTTCTGCTCCTCGTCGGTCTCCAGGGAGCCGTCCTCGACGATCGAGCCGGCCAGCGGCAGCACGTTGAACGCGATCGGCCGGGCGAACTTGACCGGCGCGGGGAACTGCACGGCCGTCCCGTCGTACGTCAGTTCGGCCGCCCGGTCCACACCCTGGCGCAGCTGCTTGTCCAGCTCGTCGACCCCGGCCAGGCCCGCGCCGGACACGGCCTGGTAG
>JBDTGE010000152.1:0-8930 GCA_039937575.1 Jatrophihabitantaceae bacterium | reverse complement strand
ATCCAGGTCGACGTGGTCGATGATCGCGATGTCGCCCGGGTTGAGCCGGCCGGCCAGACGGGTGGTGCGGCGATCGAGCCGGGCGACCCCGCTGACGCCGGGGAGGGCTTCGGCCCGACGGCGCATGGGGGCTATCTTCATGGCTGCCATGGTGCCACTTCGGGCCCCGGCCCCGGCCCTGCGCCACGCAGTTCAGGCTGGGCTTTTCACAGCTTTTGCGCGCCGACGCGGCCGTTTCGTGCCCGGCGGTGCGGTGCCCTCAGCTGCCGCGAGGGCCGGGCTCTCGGCTGCGGCCGAGCTCAGCAGTTCGGCCGCGTGCTCGCGAGCCGCCCCGGAGTCGGTGCCGCCGAGCATCCGGGCCAACTCGGCGACGCGGGCCGGTCCGACCACGACCCGGACGTCGCTCGCCACCACCCGACCGTCGTGCTGGGCCGGCTTGTCCACGACGACCTGACGGTCGGCGAACGCGGCCACTTGGGCCAGGTGGGTGACGACGATGACCTGGCGGTCGCGGGCCAGGCGGGCCAGCCGTCGACCGACCTCACCGGCCGCCCGCCCGCCGACGCCGGCGTCGACCTCGTCGAAGACCATGGTCGGGACCGGGTCGCCGCCGGCCAGGCACACCTCGATGGCCAGCATCACCCGGGACAGCTCGCCGCCGGACCCGCCCCGCGCGAGCGGCAGCTCTGGCGCCTCGGGGTGCGCGCGGAGGCAGAACTCGACCTCGTCCGCACCCTCGGGCCCGATCCCGACCTGCGTGCCGTCGATCTCCAGCACCGCGGCGCCGACGCTCGCCGGCCGCGCACGCACCTGGATACTCAGCATCGCCGATCCCATCGCGAGCCCCGCAAGTTCGGTCGTGACGGCCCGGCCCAGCTGCTCGGCCGCGCTCCGGCGCGCAGCGGTGACTGCACGGACCAGCTGCGCCGTCCGTCGCGCGGCAGCCGCACGCTCCCCGGCCAGGGCCGCGAGGGCCTCATCGGAGACGTCGGTCTCGGCCAGTCGTTTTGCGGCGCGTTCGGACCACTCGAGCACTGACGTGACGTCCGCGTCCAGCCCCTCGCCGTACTTGCGGACGAGGGCACCGAGCACCGCTCGCCGGACCTCGATCTGCTCCAAACGGATCGGGTCGGCGTCCAGCTGCTCGGCGTACGAGCCGAACTCGGCGCCGAGGTCCATCGCCAGCGAGGACAGGTCGGCCAGCCGCACCGTGAGCGCGTCCAACTCGGCATCGGCTCCGGCGACCTGGCCGAGCGCCCGGGACACCGGCCCGAGCAGCCCGCTCACGTCCGCGGCGTCGGCCATCGGGGCGTCGGCGCGGCCCAGTAACGCGTCGTGGGCCTGACCGGAGGCCAGCCGCAGGGCATCGGAGTGAGCCAGCCGCCCGGCGAGCGCGCCGAGCTCGACGTCCTCTCCGGGCTGCGGCGCGGCGGCCTCGATCTCGGCGAGACCGTGGGTGAGCAGATCGGACTCGCGGCGCAGCTCGGCCGCGTGCGCCGTGCGCTCGCGCAGCGCGGCGTCGGCCTCGCGCCAGCGCTGGTAGCTCTCGCGGAACTCGGATAGGTCGAGGTCGGCGAATCGGTCCAGCGCACCACGCTGCTGGGCCGGCCGGGTCAGCAGCAGTTGGTCGGCCTGGCCGTGGACGGTGAGCAGGCGCTCGGCCAACTCGCCGAGCACCGACACCGGAGCCGCCGCGCCGCCGACGTAGGCCCGCGAGCGGCCGGCCGCCGTGACAACCCGGCGCAGGACCAGGCCCGTGTCCTCGTCCAGTTCGCCCCCGGCGTCGCGGACCCGCTCGGCCACGTCCGAACCCGGGCCCAGCTCCAGCCGTCCGTCCACGCTGGCCTGTTCCGCTCCCGCGCGTACCCGGGCCGAGTCCGCCCGACCACCGAACAGCAGCATGAGGCCGGTGACCACCATGGTCTTGCCGGCGCCGGTCTCGCCGGTGACGACGGTCAACCCGGGCCCGAGTGCCAGGACCGCGTCCTCGATGACGCCGAGCCCGCGGATGTGCAGTTCCTCGAGCACGGCGTCACTCCGCCACGAGGTCGTCCGGCGGCGTGGACGCATCGCGGAAGCTGCGGACCGGCAGCTGGAACTTGTTGACGAGCCGATCGGCAAAACTCCACTGACCGAGCCGGACGATGCGGACCGGCAACGCACCGCGCCGCATCTGGACCCGGGCCCCGGCCGGGACCGGGACCGAGCGGCGGCCGTCGCAACTCAGCACTCCCTCGTGCCCGTCGCTGGGTAGGTCGATGTCGACGGTCGAGCCCGGGGCGACGACGAGCGGCCGCGCGAACAGGGCGTGCGCCGCGTTCGGCACGACCAGCAGGGCATCGACGTTGGGCCACATGATCGGGCCGCCGGCCGAGAACGCGTACGCGGTGGACCCGGTCGGCGTCGCGCAGAGCACGCCGTCGCACCCGAACCGCAGCAGTGGCCGCCCGTCGACCGCGACGCCGACCTCGAGCATGCGCTCGCGGTTCGTCCGTTCCAGGGACGCCTCGTTCAGGGCCCAGGCCTGAGTGCTCAGCGCGTCGTCCAGGTAGACCTCGGCGTCGACCGTCACCCGCTCCTCGACGTCGTACGCGCGGTTCACGATCGCGTCGACGGCGTCGGAGAAGCGATGCGGCTCGGCCTCGGCCAGGAACCCGACGTGACCGAGGTTCACACCGAGCATCGGGACGCCGGCCGGACGGGCGAGCTCGGCCGCGCGCAGGAAGGTCCCGTCGCCGCCGAGGACGAGGACGAGTTCGGCGTCGACGGCGGCCCGATCGGCCGGGACGACCGCGATGTCGGACCCCGCGACAGCCGGCGCCTCGTCGGGAAGCATGCGCACCTCGAAGCCCGCGCCCTGGAGCCGCGTCGTCGCTTGGGTGGCGAGCGAGGCGATCTGCTGTCGGGTGGTGTGCGCGACGAGAAGTACCGATCTCACAGCGCCTCCGTCGAGGTGACGATCCGGGCGATCTCGTCCGGGTCCAGCGGCTGCGGCACGACTCGGCGCAGCCAGAGGAAGAACTCCACGTTGCCGGCCGGCCCGGGCAGCGGGCTCCGGCACACCCCCGCGGTCAGCCAGCCGAGGGTAGCGGCTGTCTCGGACACCCCGATGACCGCCACGGCCCGCAGTTGCCGATCACGGACCACTCCACCCGGACCGAGCCGTTCCTTGCCGACCTCGAACTGGGGCTTGACCATCGGTAGCAGGTCACCGTCCGGCTCGGTGCACGCCGCCAGCGCGGGAAGCACCAGTCCGAGCGAGATGAACGACAGGTCGGCGACGGTCAGCTCGACCGGTCCGCCGATCGCGTCCGGTGTCAGCGTCCGGACGTTGGTGCGGTCGACGACCTCGACGCGGTGATCGGACGCGATCGACCAGGCCAGCTGTCCGTAGCCGACATCGACGGCGACGACGTGGGCCGCGCCGCCGCGCAGCAGGACATCGCAGAACCCGCCCGTCGATGCGCCGGCGTCCAGGCAGCGCCGCCCGTCGACCGCGATCGGCGCGAACGCGGCCAATGCGCCGGCGAGCTTGTGCCCGCCTCTGGACACGTAGCCCGGATCGTCGAGGTCGTCGCGGACCCGGACCGCGGTCTCCCGCTCGACTCCGGTGGCCGCCTTGGTCGCGGTGACGCCCCGCACCTGGACCCGCCCGGCCGCGATCAGCTCGACGGCGTGCTCCCGGGAACGGGCCAGGCTGCGTCGGACCAGTTCGACGTCGAGCCGCTGGACTCGTCGGACCACGTGGCGCTCCCTGCCTGCCGGTACCGCTGCGGTGATCAGCTGCCGTCGACCTCGGCGAGCGCGGACTGCAGTTCGGTGTGCACGCCCTGATAGACGTCGGCGTGCTCGGCCAGCGCTAGGGAGTCGAGTCCCTCGAGCGCGTCCAGGTGGGCGAGGATGCGTGCCGCCGGTCCCGTTGCTTGTGCCGACGGTGCCGACTCGCGCTGCTCGGGCACCGACTCGGCCGCCGGCTCGGGCCCCGACGCCGACTCGTGCTGCTCAGGTGCCGGCCGGTAGGCCTCGTCAGGCGAGAACATCGGGACCGTCTCCTTCGCATCATGCCCGGCAGTAGGCTTTCGCGATGCCACGGCGGGCGAGCCACTGCGGCAAACGCTACCGTGTGCGGCGCTGCGGTAGCGTCGAGTCGGTCCGGGCCGCTGTCCGGCCGGCGCCGTGGACGGGCCGCACGCGCCCGCACCGGGAGGGATGACGAAAGTGGCGACTACGGCCGAATGCGAGCGGGCGTTCCGCATGCTCGCCGACCGACTGGCCAACGCCGATCAGTCCGCTCGCAAGAAGGCGGCTTTCGATCGCACCCTGACCTGCAAGATCACCGACATAGATGTGATTTTCGGCGGACGCCTTCGCGACGGCTCACTCACCGACATCAAGCAGGTCGACAAGCGCGATGCGCAGGTTCGGATGAGCATGACCAGCGACGATCTGATCAAGCTCGTGGCCGGTGAACTCAACATGGCCTCGGCCTGGGCCAGCGGTCGCGTCAAGATCGATGCCAACGTGTTCGATCTGCTCAAGTTGCGATCGGTGTTCTGACGAGCGTTTCGATAGGTGTGCTAATCAGCGTGTTCTGATGGGCGCTGTTCCATGCGCGCCGGTCAGGCGACACCGAACAACGACAGCACCCGGCGCGACTGCTCGTCCGCACCGGCGTGGCGGGGGCCGGCCGGCCCCCGCCACGTTGCCACACACAGCGCGCGCAGCGCATCCAACTCCGCCGCCCGCCGCTGCTGGACCGGGTCGGACTCGACATCGCCGTTGCACCGCAGCGTGAGCGATGAAGGGTCGGCCTGGACCGACCACGACCCGCAGTCGATCCGATCGCCGACCGAAGTTGGCTGCCGGTGGGTCTGCAACAGACCACTGACGTCGTCGGCCAGGTAGCTGGGCCGCATCCTTCCTGCCGCACCGAGCAGCTCGCGCGCCGTCGTGACGCCGCTCAGCACGAGCAGGCTCGGGCAGCCCACGGCGTTCGCCCCCTCGATGTCGGTGTCCAGTCGATCACCCACCACGATCGGGCGCTTCGCCCCGGAACGTTCGACCGACTCGCGGTGCATCGTCGGATCGGGTTTGCCGGTCGAGATCGGGTCGGCACCGGTCGCGTGCTGAAGCGCGGCCACCATGGAGCCGTTTCCCGGCAGCCGACCCTGGGGCGAGGGAACGGTGGGATCGAGGTTCGTGGCCACCCAGAGCGCTCCCCGGTTGATGGCGATCGCCCCTTGTGCGAGCTGATGCCAGTTCAGGTCAGGCGAGTACCCCTGGACCATCGCGACGACGTCGTCGCCGTCCCGCTCGACGGGTACCAGCCCACGCTCAGCCAGCGCCTCGGTCAGTCCCACCGTGCCCACGACGAGCACGCGGGCTCCGGCGGGAAATCGCTGCGCGAGATAGTGCGCGGCCGCTTGCGCCGACGTCGTCACCTCGGACGACGACGCCGCGATCCCGAGCTCGGTCAGGTGCGTGGCGACCACTGCGGGCGGGCGGGCCGCGTTGTTTGTGACGAAGGCGAGCCGCATCCCCCGGTCGCGGGCCTGGGCCAGTGCTTGTGGCACTCCCTCGATCGCGTTCGGACCGAGGTACACAACTCCGTCCAGGTCCAGCAAGGCCACGTCGTAGCGCTCGGCCAGAACTGTGTCGCTCCCGAGCAAGGTCATCGACGTCATGCGCCGAATGATCGCATGTGCAAGTCGGTGCGTACGATCGCGTCCCATGACCGATCCCGTCGCCGGCCTGTCCCTGATCCCGTTCCGCGCACTGCGTCCAGCGGTCGACTCCGATCGGCTGGGCCGGCTGTTGTGCCCGCCGTACGACGTCATCGACGACACCCTGCGAGCCAGCCTGCTCAGCGGCGACCGCGACAACGCCGTGGCCCTGATCCTGCCCAGAGCCTCGGCCGGCGCCGACCCCTACGAGGCGGCGGCGGTGCGCCTGGGGAACGCTGTTGCCGACGGCCTCTACACAGTGGACGACGCGCCGGCGCTGTACGTCTACGAGATGACCGACCATGCGGGCTCGACGCGCGGCCTGTTGGGAGCGGTCGTGCTGCGCGACCCCGCGGACGGCGTCATCGCGCCCCACGAGAACACGATGGCCGGGCCGGTAGCGGATCGGCTCGCGCTGATGACCGCGACCGAGGCCAACCTCGAGCCGATCTACCTGGTCTACGACGGTGGTGGCGCGGCCTCGCGTGCGGTGCGCGAGATCGATTCGCAGCCCACCGTGGCCGAGGCCCGGACGCCGGATGGAGTCAGACACCGGCTGTGGGCGATCACCGATGCAGCGACCCACGCCGCGATAGCCGAGGATCTGGCCGAGCGCCGAGCGCTGATCGCCGACGGACACCACCGATACGCGACCTACCGCGAACTGCAGGCCCGCTACGACCACGAGCGCGGACCAGGGCCGTGGGACCGCGGGCTGACCTTGCTGGTCGACTCGTCCGACTACGGGCCTCAAGTACATGCGATCCACCGCGTTCTGGTCGGCCAGCCGCTATCGGTCACCCTGGATCGGCTCAACGGATGGGCCGAGGTCAGTGAGGCTGCGGACCCGCAGGACGGACTTCGGCAAGTCGAGCAGATCGAAGGCTTCGCCGCGGTAGTGGCTGACGCCGAGCGGGCGTTTGTGATCATCGACGCCGAACGACGGCTGCGCGATGCCGCGACACAGCCGGGGGACGTGTCAGCCCTGGCTGACCTCGATGTGAGCGTCCTGCACCGCGCTCTCGTGACCCAGGTCTGGGGGCTGCCGGACACGATCGAGCAGGTCGCGTACGCACACAGTGTCGCTGAGGCAACCGCGCACGCGACGGCCTCGGGCGGAACGGCAGTTCTGCTCCGTGCGACCCCGGTCGCCGCAGTCGCGGCAGTTGCGGCCGCCGGCGGCCGAATGCCTCGCAAGTCGACGTTATTCACGCCCAAACCCGCGTCCGGGCTGGTCATGCGTCGGTTCGTGGACGAGCACCCCGGCGGCGAGCCCTGAGCCGGGCCGACTCAACGGCGACCTCGTATCGGCTGCCGAGGACGCCGGCCGACCGCCAGAATCGACGGTGCAGCCTTCCGGTCACCTCGAGTTCATCACCGGGCTGCGCTCGGCCGAGGGTGCGCTGCACGCGCGACTTCGTGGTAGCGCAGTCCAGGCTGTCCACGCTGACTCGCTCACCCGGCGGCCGCGACACGGTCAGCCGAAACGCGTGCAGCTCATCGCCGCTGGGCAGCGTGCGCACCGTTGGCTCGGCAGCCAGCCGCCCACGCAGAAACACCTGATTGTCATCGCGGCTACCTTCGCCGAGCGACGGTCCGACAAGGTCCATTCGTCCATCATCGAGCCGGCGACCGGATCGGGGCAGGCTCGAGCGGCGGCTGTGGACGACACGCCACCCTGTGGACGGCCGACCGGCTCCGTCAGGCCTGCGCGCTACAGCAGCGCCGCTGCTCGATCAACCGCATCGGTGTCGCCGTCACGATCGAGAGCGGCCGCAGCAGCGAACCAGATCGCCGCATCCTGGTTGCGCCCGGCTGCCTCGAGAGCGTCGGCGTACGCGTACCACAGGCGAATCGAGCCCGGCCGGGGCCGGTCCTTGTCGAGGCCACCGCGGGCCAGAATTGCGAGCGCGGCGTCCAGTTGTCCCAGATCGCGGCGCGCTCCCGCGATCACTATGAACAGCTCGGCGCGCGTCTCGGGATCCAGTCGACCTACGTCTGGATCACTTAGCGCGCGCAGCGCCTGGCTCGGCCGACCCAATGCACGTTCGCAGTCGGCCAGCAGGGGCAGATTGCGTGGATCGCCGGAGATTCGGCGCGCGGTACGCAGTTCGGTGATCGCTTCGGCCCACTCCTGTGCGTGGTAGGCGGCGACGCCAACCGCCTCTCGGACCGCTGCGACTCGCGACGCGCGGCCCCGTGCTGCCCGCGCATGTTCCAGCGCTCGTTGAGGGTCGGTGTCCACGGCCAGGCCGGCCGCGACCAAATGCCCCGCGACCGCCTCCGCGTTAGGTTTGCTCAGGCTGCGCAGCTCGGCCCGGACGGACTTATCGAGCAGGTTGATGTCGATGTGGTCCGGGATCGGCGGCTCGGGCAGGCGCGGTACCCGCTCAATCCGCTCGGCCCGTGCGTTGGACCGCACCGGACGATCGTCTCGACGCTCGCCGCGCGACGCGGTGCGATCGGCCGGTGCTCCGCCGCGCTCGGCGCGACTGCTGCCACTGCGAGCCGCGAGGCGATCGCCCCGCTCGGGCCGCGCATACCGAGGATTCGTCCCGGACTCGCCTCTCGGGCCGGTCCGCTCCGAGCGCCCGTAGTGGCTCTCGCGAGCCGGCTGACCTGATCGAGCAGTGGGCCGCCCGGGGTCGGCGTCTGCGCGATCCCGCGGTCGTGACGGGCGGGTTGGCCCCTCACTCGACCGAGACGCGCCACGCACGTCCGGACGTCCACGACTGCTCGCGTCCCGCCCGACCCGGTCACGATCGCGCGCGTCCGGCCCGGCAATATCACGACTGGTCGACGCCCGACCACGTGGTTCGCTGCCACGTGGTTCGCTGCCACGGCCGGACGGTGTCCGCACGGACGGTGTTCGGGCCGACGGTGTGCGCGCCGACCCGGCCGCGCTCCGGGTGCTTCCCGAGTGCGATCCCTCGCTGCCGCCGCGGACCGAGGACGCTCGTTGCCCCCGGCCGCCGCTGCCTGCGGCACCCGGGCCAGAACGGCCGCCGTTGCCAGCGGCGCTCGAGCCAGAACACGCACCGCTGCCGGCGGCGCTCGGGCCCGAACGGGCACCGGAGGACCCGGCTCGGCCCGAACGTCCACCGTCGCGTCCCTGGGTAGACCGTCCTCGTCCGCTGCCGTCTGCCTGTGCCATGTCCTGATCCGTCCCGACCGCTGTGAAGGTGTGCAAAGCAAAAGAACGAGGGC
>JBDTGE010000151.1:0-5587 GCA_039937575.1 Jatrophihabitantaceae bacterium | reverse complement strand
CGGTCCGTCCGGACAGCCCGCCGGTGCTGCTGATCCCGCCGCTGATGATGGCGACGGCGGTGTGGGACGTCTCGCCCCACTCGTCGGCGGTCGCGTCCTTGCACGAGGCGGGGGTGGACACCTGGGTCGTCGACTTCGGCGACCCCGGCCACGAGCCCGGCGGTCTGCAGCGCACCCTCACCGATCACGTTCTCGCGGTCAGCGACGCCGTCGACCAGGTGACCGCCGCCACCGGGCGGGACGTGACGCTCGGCGGCTACTCGCAGGGCGGCATGTTCGCGTATCAGACCGCGGCCTATCGCCGGGGCAAGGGCATCGACTCACTGGTCACCTTCGGCGCCCCGGCCGACACCACGGCGCCACTGCCGATCCCGATCTCGCCCGAGGTGGCCAAGCGGCTGGCGGCGAGCCTGGTCGACAGCGGCCTGCTGCGCCGGCTCTGGTTGCCCAAGTGGGCCACCGGCCTGGGCTTCAAGCTGCTGTCGCCGGCCAAGACCGTCCAGGGGCGGGTGCAGTACCTGCTGACGCTGCACGACCGCGACGCACTGCTCCCGCGCGAGCGCCAGCGCCGCTTCCTGGACTCCGAGGGCTGGACGGCCTACTCCGGGCCGGCGATCGCCGAGCTGCTGGAGCAGTTCGTGGCCCACAACCGCATGCTCGAGGGCGGCTTCGTCATCGGCGGCCGCCTGGTGACCCTCGCCGACATCGACGTCCCGATCCTGACCGTCGTCGGGTCCGCTGACACGATCGGCCACCCGGACGCGGTGCGGGCGATCCGCCGTGCGGCACCGCGCGCCGACGTGTACGAGCTCACCCTGAAGTCCGGGCACTTCGGACTGGTCGTCGGCAGCACGGCCAGCCGGGTCACCTGGCCTGCGGTCGCGGACTGGGTCACCTGGCGCGCCGGAGCCGGTGAGCTGCCGGCCTCGATCGTCGCGGCCGAACTGGTCCAGGCCCGACCGTCGCGTCCGGCCGGGGCCGGGGCCGCCGCGCTGGCCCAGGCGACCGAATTCGGCATCGGGGCCGGGCGCCTGGTCGTCGGTTCGACGCGCCAGGCCGTCCGGACCGCACGCGGGATCGTCAGCGAGGCCCCGGCCCAGCTGCCCCGGCTGGCCCGGCTCCAGCAGCTCGAGCCGACCACCCGGATATCGCTCGGCCTGCTGCTCGACGAGCAGGCGCACCGGGCGTCGGAGGACGTGCTGTTCCTGTTCGGCGACCGGGCCTACCGCCAGGGCGAGGTGAAGCACCGCGTCGACAGCGTGGTCAAGGGCCTGATCAGCGTCGGCATCCGGCCCGGCGACCGGGTGGGCGTGCTGATGAACACCCGGCCCAGCGCCTTCAGCGTCGTCGCGGCGCTGTCGCGGCTCGGAGCGACCGCGGTCCTGCTGCGCCCGAACGGCGACCTGGGCCACGAGGCCGGGCTGGGCCGGATCACCTGGGTCATCTCCGATCCCGACCACGTCGCGCAGGCCGGCCGGGTCGACGGCGTGACGTGGTGCGTGCTCGGCGGGGGCGGCGACGGGCGCGAGCTGCACCCCGGTGTCCTCGACCTGGAGCGCATCGACCCGGCCGAGGTCGAGCTCCCGGCCTGGTACCGGGCCAACCCGCACCGCTCCGGCGACGTCGCGTTCATCCTGTTCACCGGTGACGGACAGGCCGCCAAGGCGGTCCAGATCACCAACCGCCGCTGGGCCCTGTCGGCTCTCGGCACGGCGAGCGCGGCAGCGCTACGTCGCGGGGACACGGTCTACAGCGTGACGCCGATCCACCACTCGTCGGCGCTCTTGATGAGTGTCGGCGGCGCCGTCGCCAGCGGCGCGCGCTTCGCGATGGCCACGGCGCCGGACCCGGACACGTTCTGGGCCGAGGTGCGGCGCTACGGCGCGACCCACGTCTCGTACACCTGGACATCGCTGCACGACGTCACGCTGGGCCCGCCCAACCCGGCCGAACTGCACCACCCGGTCAAGATGTTCATGGGCTCGGGGATGCCACGCAGCCTGTGGAAGCGGGCGGCCGAACGGTTCCCCGGCGTGCGCATCCTGGAGTTCTACGCCTCGGCCGAGGGGGAGGCGATCCTGGCCAACCTGACCGGTCAGAAGCCGGGCTCGATGGGACGGCCGCTACCGGGCACCGCTGAGGTCAGGGTTGCGGCCTTCGAGCTGGCCGAGCGCGCGCTGGAACTGGACGTGAGCGGCCTGGGCCGCGAGTGCGCCGTCGACGAGGTCGGGCTGCTGCTGGCGCGGGTGAACCCGGAGCTGCCGATGGGCGAGTCCGCGCTGCGCGGCGTGTTCGCGCCCGGTGACGCCTGGCGCTCGACCGGCGACCTGTTCCTGCGCGACGAGCAGGGCGAACTGTGGCGGGCCGGCGCGATCGCCGACCTCGTCGACACCGCGGCCGGCCCGGTCCTGCCCGTCGGCGCCCGGTTCTGCCTCGGCACGATCCCGGCGGTCGACCTGATCGTGGCCTACGGCGTCGCACAGGACGGGGCGCAGGTGCTCGTCGTCGCGGTTTCGCTGCGCCCTGGGACCGAACTCGCGGCCGCAGATCTGGACCACGCGTTCGACCGCCTGCCGCGGTCCGGCCGGCCGGCGTACGTGCAGGTCGTGCCCTCGATCCCGGTCACGACCTGGCACCGCCCGCAGTGGCATGCCCTCCAGGCCAAGGGCGTCCCGAAGCCCGGCCGGGGACGTCAGGTGTGGCGGCTCGGCGACGATCACGCCCACTACGAACGCCTTTAGGTGCGGGGCTCTCCCGGTGCCGCCCGCTCGCTGCACACCTCCCCGTGCTTGTACATCGTGTACATGCGGGTTACCGTGTGGTCATGACCGCGATCGTTGAGTATCCGAACATCGCCTCAGCGCGTGCCCACTTCAAGGATCTCGTCGACGCTGCGGTCGCCGGAGTGCCCTCGCATCTGCACCGGGAGTCGCAGGGCATCGCACTGGTCGACGCCGAACGCCTGCGCCACTTCGTCGGACGCATCACGACCGCGGCCGAGGTCGTCGCCGAAGCAGGCGGCTGGTCCGTGTTCATCCCCGGGGTTCCTGTCGCCGCCGACGGGGCGTCTTACGATGAGGCCATCGCGGAGATGGTTGAGGCGTTGCGGGAGTACGCCGAGGATTGGGTCGATCACCTTCGGCTCGCGCCGAATCATCGAGACCATTGGGGCCTGGTCCAGCTTGTCGCGCTGTCGAGCGACGAGCAGCTTGCGCAGTGGCTCACCGGAGCCCGCCCGGCCTGATGAGCCAGAAGTGGCCGCCGGCTAAGCGAATCGATCACCAGAAGTTCTGTGAAACGGAAGGCTGGGAACGGGTCCGCGATGCCCGAGGCCGCACGGGAACCCACCACGTGACGTTTGAATTGAACCTCCCGGACGGGTGGACGTTACGCACCCGCGTGTCCCATCCGGTCGATCGAACCGACTACGGCAAGAGTATGTGGTCACACATTCTTCGCGACCAGCTCGCCGTAGACGAGGACACTTTCTGGGCCTGCGTGAACAACGGCCGCCCGCCCGATCGCGGAGGCGGACCGGTCAAGCCGGCCGAGTCGATCCCGGCCGGGGTGGTCGCCATTCTGCTGCGCGAGGTGGGGCTACCCGAGGCGGAGGTCGCCGCGATGACCCGTGACCAGGCGATCGCCCGCGTCAACGAGTACTGGACAGGCGGAGCCTGAACGAAGCGACCAAGCCTCACATCTGCCAATGCGATCGAGAGTTGCAGTGCCGTCGATGGGAGGGTTGATGCCGCGGTACCCCAGTGCTCCGTCGGTCGGGAGCGGATCGTAACGGTTGTCCGTTCGGTGCGCAGCGATCGGACCGTCGCCGGGCGGGGCCGGGCAACTGACCGCCGGAAACTGCAACGGGTCGGCTATCGCCGCTGTCTACTGGTCATGGAGGTGCTGATGCAGCGGGACACGTGTGAGTTCACGTCGTTCGTGCGCGCCAACACCACCGCACTGCTCCGGACCGCCTACCTGCTGACCGGTAGCGCGGCCGGCGCCGAGGAGCTGGTGCAGGACACGCTGGCCCGCCTGTATCCCAAGTGGGACAAGGTGCAGTCGGCCGAGGTTCCTATCGCCTACGTCCGCCGGTCCGTGGCCAACGCGTTCGTGAATCAGCGCCGCCGTCCGTCCCGCCGCGAGGTCGCCTACGAGTTCCTGCCCGAGCACGACGACCCGTACGACGCGCCGGCCCAGCTGGCGGACCGCTCCGAGCTGACGCAGCTGCTGCGCGAACTGCCCGATCGTCAGCGCGCCGCCCTGGTGCTGCGCTTCTTCCACGACCTACCCGACGACGAGATCGCCGACGCGCTGCAGTGTCGTGTCGGCACCGTCCGCAGCCTGATCAGCCGAGGGCTGTCGACCATGCGAGAACGGTCGAACCAGCCCGATGCCGCCCGGCCGGCGCCGAGGAGAGACCGATGAACGAGTTCGAGGACCGTCTACGCGCGCACCTGGCCGACCAGGCCCGGCACGCGCCGGACGGCGATGCGCTGGCTGAGCAGATCATCGCCGCATCGTCCGCCCGCCACCAGGTCAACGTCGTCCCGCTCCACCGCCACCCGCGCACCTGGATGTACCCGCTGATCGCCGCCGCGGCGGTGGCGGTCGTCGCGCTGTCACTCGTCGGGCTCAGCCACCTGGGCAACTCGAACGGTCATCCGGTGGCCCAGCAGACCTCGACGCGGCCACCCCCGTCCACCGTCGTGACCACTCCGTCGCCGACCCCGTCCACGACCGGCCCGACCCGGGTGACGCCGTCGCCGACCACCACCGTGCTGGTCCAGAACTCCACCCAGCTGCTGACCCACGTGCGGGTGCTCGACCTGACCTTCGTCAGCAACACCGAGGGCTGGGCCCTGGCCACCGCCGACTGCCTCGACCCGACGGCGACTGCCCCGGCCTGCCCGGCGATGCTGCACACGACCAACGCCGGGACGAGCTGGACCACGGTCCCGAACCCGCCGGCGAACGTGCCGATCGACTCCTCCTGCGCCGAGCCGTGCATCCAGCACATCCGTTTCGCGACCGACCGGATCGGCTACGCGTTCGGGCCGTCGACCCTGCTCATGACCACCGACGGTGGCGCGAGCTGGAAGGCGCAGACCGGCGGGGCCGATGCACTGGAAACCCTGGACGGCAACGTGATCCGGGTCGTGCACCAGGGCCAGGGCTGCCCACCCGGCTGTGTCTACGGCGTGCAGACTGCCCCGATCGGGAGCACGGCCTGGAAGCCGGTGCGCCTGCCGGCCGCCACGTCCAGTGGCATGAGCGTAGGCGTCTCGCTGACGCGAACCGGCAGCTCGGCCTACCTGGCCGTGTTCGGCCACACGTCGGGCGGCGGCAGCAATGCGCGGACGAACCTGTACCGCTCGACCGACGACGGCGCGTCCTGGACCAACGGCGGGGAGCCCTGCTCGTCGGTCGGCGGCGCCGAGGTCGACAGCACCCAGTTGACGTCAGGAGCCGACGGGTCGGTCACGGTGCTGTGCAGCCGGCGGGGGTCGACGCCCGGCGAGTTCACCAGCACTGCGTACGCGAGCCAGCCCACCTTCCGGGCCGGCGCCGCCACAGCGCTGAACCG
>JBDTGE010000150.1:0-10106 GCA_039937575.1 Jatrophihabitantaceae bacterium | reverse complement strand
GCCGGGACGCATACAGCGAATCCAACACCTGGACCGACGCCGGTCCCGGGGCCAGCTGCGTCAACGCCCACGCCGTCTCATCCGGGCGGCATCGTGCGTCCGCGGGGAGGGTTCCGGGATCATGATTGCGGGGTCCACGTCCGGCATCGGCACCGTGGCACGCGACGTCTCGCGCGAGGCTGACCGTAACGGGAACATGTGACCTATTATGCCAGTCCGCAAGGCTCGACGCAAGGACTTTGCCCATATTTCGTAAGCCAATTCTAGCGATCTACGACCCGACGAAGCCGCAAGCCGAGACCCCGCACTCACCGGGCCCGAGAGAACTCACCGGGCCGGAGGGAAAGGAGCGGGGTCAGGTCCTCGGTTCGGTGCGGTATCGGTACACGTGGTGCTGCCAGTACCCCAGCCGGGCGTACAGCGCCAGCGCGGCCCGGTTGTCGCCGGAGACCTGCAGGTAGCTGCGCCGACCACCGCCGTCCCGGCCCCAGGCCCACAGCGCACCCATGACGGCGCGGGCCAGCCCCTGACGGCGATGGGCCGGGTCGACCTCGACCGCTGCGACCCCCAGCCACTCGGAGTCGAGCACGCCGCGGCCCACGGCCACCACCTCGCCGTCCAGCCGGATCGTGGCGAAGGCGACCCGGTCGTGCCGGGCCAGCAACGCCCGGCCAGCCGGCTCCAGCGCCTCGCCACCGCGGTACAGCGTCAGCCAGGCATCATCGGCGGTGGCCGAAACCTCGACCGGATAACGGGAATCGCGATCGTCAGGCAGCAGGTCCAGGCGGGCGGCCAGTACCTCGACGTCGACGCTCGGCACCCAACCCCGCTCGCCCAGTTCGGCGTCGAGCAGGCGCCGGGCCTCGGCCGGAACCGCGAGCTGGAGCGGCAGACCGCGGGCGGCGTACCACTCGTGGGCCCGATCCAGGGCCTGATCCAGCGGCATCCAGGGCGCGCGCAGCGGGAGGACCGAGTTCGCTCGCGCCGTGAAGCCGAGTGCGGCGCGCAGGACCCAGCCGCCGATCTGGGCGGTCTCCTCCGGCTGCCAGCCGGCGGCGGCGACCGCCTCCAGCGCCAGCTCGTCGGCGGTGCTCGGCGGCGCGACGCGGGCCAGCGCGACCGTGTCCAGGGCGACCTGCACCGGTCCGTTGCGCGTGTCCACCACGGCCGTGCGCGCGCTCAGCGACAGCAGGTCACCGACCACGTCGGCGAAGCGGTCGCGGTCACTGTCGGGGTGTTTCACGGCACGCCGCACGGTCACCCGCCGACCCACCCAACTAGGCTCCATCACGAGCGGCATACTAGAGGCCGCCCACAGCCAGACGTGTTCGTCGCGACAAGAGCGCCCCCCGGAGGACTGCAGTGACCTACGTGATCGCCGAGCCCTGCGTCGACCTGCTCGACAAGGCCTGCATCGAGGAGTGCCCCGTCGACTGCATCTACGAGGGTGCCCGGATGCTCTACATCCACCCCGACGAGTGCGTCGACTGCGGCGCGTGTGAGCCCGTCTGTCCGGTCGAGGCGATCTTCTACGAGGACGACCTGCCGGACAAGTGGCGCGACTACACGCAGGCCAACGTCGACTTCTTCGATGACCTCGGTTCGCCCGGCGGCGCGTCCAAGGTCGGCAAGACCGAGGCCGATCCCGCGTTCATCAAGGCACTTGCACCGCAGGAGCAAGAGGGTCACTGAGCCCTAGACCTGGTGCATTGTGGCGAGGACGACGCTCGCCGTTGCGCCCGTGTCCGGCTTCCAGCCGTCGCTGCGCGTCCACTTCTGGCCATTGAAGGCGACCGACTCGATGCCGAACCGGTCGGCGTGCGCGACGAACCAGGCCGCGGTCTGCCAGCCGGCTCCGCGTACCGCGATCGAGGTGGCCGAGGTCATCGGGTGGCTCACCGGCAGTTCGGCGCTGACCTGGGCCGCCACCTCGGCCGGCATCGCGACCTTGGTCGGCTTCTGGAACGTGCAGGTGATACCCATCGAGCGATGGCCCTGCAGCGCATCGGCCAGGGCCTGGGCCTCGGACTCGTGCTGGGCGTACGCGCTGCCGTCGGCCGACACCTGCACGGCCTGTACCGCGTCGGCCAGCGGGATGCTCTGCCACTTGGGTACCTGGATCAGATGGTTGAGGAACGCCGTCGTGGCGAAGAAGGGGTCGGCCAGCCGCTTGGTGCGGTCGGCGATGGAGTCCGGCTGGCCCGGGACCTTGCCCCAGTCCTGCGACGGCCGCTGCTGCAGGACGCCGACCGAGTCGCGATCGCCGGCGCCCGGCGCGAGGTTGTGCAGCTTGCTCTCCTGCAGCCCGGCGGCGAGCACGAGCACCGCGGCGCGCTCGGGCAGCGCCGGCTGGTAGCTGGTGACCGCGCCGACCATGGTCGAGGCGGTGGCGGCCTGGTCCGGGTCGATGTCGTACGTGCCGACCGTGCAGTGGTCGTAAGCCAGTGCCGACTGGGCCGCTCGCCAGAGCGTGCGGCCGCCGAGGAAGGCGCCGGCTGCGACCACGACGACGATGACCGCGATGATCACGCCGCGCCGGGAGCGGGAGGCCATCGCTCAGCCGTTGTCGTGCAGGGCGTCGTTGAGCTCGACGTCGCCGCCGGGTCGGGGGCGCGCCTCGAGGGCGCCGGTGACGCTGTTGCGCCAGAACTGCAGGCAGTCCTGCCCGGACAGCGTCGAGGCCTTGACCGTGCGCCCGTCGGGCAGGGTGAGCTTGGAGCCGGCCGTGATGTAGGTGCCGGCCTCGACCACGCAGTCGTCGCCGAGCGAGATGCCGATGCCGGCGTTCGCGCCGATCAGGCAGCGCTGGCCGACCCGGATCTGCGCCTTGCCGCCGCCGGACAGGGTGCCCATGATCGACGCACCGCCGCCGACGTCCGAGCCGGCGTCGACGACCACGCCGGCGGAGATCCGGCCCTCGACCATCGACGGGCCGAGCGTGCCGGCGTTGTAGTTCACGAACCCCTCATGCATGACGGTGGTGCCCGCGGCCAGGTGGGCGCCCAGGCGGACCCGGTCGGCGTCGGCGACGCGCACGCCCGACGGCACGACGTAGTCGAGCATCCGCGGAAACTTGTCGACGCCGAACACGGTGAGATGCCCGCTGCGCCGTAGCCGCAGGCGGGTCGGCTCGAAGCCGTCGACGGCACACGGTCCTGCGCTCGTCCACACCACATTGGGCAGGACTCCGAACAGGCCGTCGAGGTTGCAGCCGTGGGGCTGGATCAGCCGGTGCGAGAGCAGGTGCAGGCGCAGGTAGGCGTCCGGGACGGTCGTCGGCGGCGCGTCCAGGTCGATCTCGCACAGCAGCACTTCCGTCCGGACACCCCGATCGCGGGCCGTGCCGTGGGTGCCCGCGGCCGAGGACAGGTCGTGGGTGGGTGCCGCCGCGGACGGCACCTCGTCGAGCGCCGGCTCGGGGTACCAGGTGTCCAGCACGGCGCCGCCGGAGTCGGTCGTGGCGAGGCCGTAACCCCACGCAGTTCGGGACGCAGTCACGCTGCCACAGTAACGAGCGTCGTGTCGTAGCCTGAAAACGTGCTGGATCTGAGCGTCGACGCGGGTGTCCTGACGGCGGTGCTGGTCGACGTCGAATCGGTGTCGGGCCACGAGGCGGAGCTGGCCGACGCGGTGGAGTCGGCGCTTCGGGCTGAACCGGGGTTGACGCTCGAGCGCGACGGCAACGTGGTCCTGGTGCGCACGGATCGGGGCCGCGCACAGCGGGTCGTCCTCGCCGGGCACCTGGACACGGTGCCGATCGCCGACAACGTGCCGTCGCGCCTGGACGGCGACGTGCTGCACGGCTGCGGCACGGTGGACATGAAGTCGGGCGTGGCGGTGATGCTGCGGCTGGCCCATCTGGTCGGCACGGGTGCCCTCGATCCGCGGGTCGAGCTGACCTGGGTGTTCTACGACTGCGAGGAGATCGAGGCCGCGCGCAACGGGCTCGGCCGGCTGGCGCGCGAGCGGGCGGACGTCCTGGCGGGTGACCTGGCGATCCTGCTCGAGCCGACGGACGGCGTCATCGAGGGTGGCTGCCAGGGCACGCTGCGCGCCCTCGTCCGGACGAAGGGAGTGCGGGCCCACAGTGCGCGGTCCTGGCTGGGCGAGAACGCGATCCACGCCGCGGCTCCGGTACTGGCGCGCCTGGCCTCGTACGCGGCGCGCGAGGTCGAGGTCGAGGGGCTGACGTACCGCGAGGGGCTCAACGCGGTGGCGATCAGCGGTGGCGTTGCCGGAAACGTGATCCCCGACGAGTGCACGGTCACGGTCAACTTCCGGTTCGCGCCGGACCGCTCGTCCGACGAGGCCCGGGCCCACGTGCGCGAGGTGTTCGACGGGTTCGACGTCGAGGTGGTCGACAGCGCTCCGGCGGCGCGACCGGGGCTGGACTCACCGCTGCCGAAGGCGATCGTGGCGGCGGTCGGCGGCGAGCCGCGCGCCAAGTTGGGTTGGACCGACGTCGCCCGCTTCGGCGAGCTGGGGATCCCCGCAGTCAACTTCGGTCCCGGTGATCCGAACCTGGCCCACAAGGCCGACGAGCGCGTCTCGGTGGCGCAGATCCTGGCGACCGAGGCCGCCCTCGTCCGGTTCCTCGAGTGAGGGTCGCCGCGGTGGCGGTGGACGACGCGCATCGGTTCAGTAAGCGATCCGTCGAGGTGATCACGCTGGTCGAGGGTCGCGGCGCGCTCGGCGACGCGCACTTCGGCGTTACCGTCCAGCACCTCTCGCGCATGCGGCGCGATCCGACGCAGCCCAACCTGCGCCAGGTGCACCTGATCCACGCCGAGCTGCTGGACGAGCTCGTGGAGCGCGGGTTCGGCGTGGTGCCCGGGACGATCGGCGAGAACGTGACCACCCGCGGTGTCGACCTGCTCGCACTGCCCACCGGTACGCGGCTGCGGCTCGGGGCGGACGCCGTGGTCGAAGTTACGGGGCTGCGCAATCCGTGCCTGCAGCTCGACGCGCACGAGAGGGGGCTGACCGCTGCCGTCCTGGACCGCGACGCGGCCGGTGAGCTGATCCGCAAGGCGGGTGTCATGGCGATCGTGCTCAGCGGCGGCGAGGTCCGCGCGGGCGACCGGATCGAGGTCGAGCTGCCGGACGAACCGCACTCGGCGCTGCAACCGGTGTGAGCGCTAGCGTTCAGGCATGACCAACATCGACGGTGATCGCAAGGAACACCAGCGCGGCCCGGTCCTGCTGCGCCGCGGTCAGATCCAGGGCGGGACGACCGACCAGCGGCTGCTCGACTCGCGCGGCTCGACCGAGTGGGTGCACACCGACCCGTGGCGGGTGCTGCGGATCCAGAGCGAGTTCGTCGAGGGCTTCGGGCTGCTGGCCGAGCTCCCAGCGGCCGTCTCGGTGTTCGGCTCGGCGCGGACCAAACCCGACAGCCCCGAGTACGCGGCCGGGGTCGCGCTCGGTGCCGCGTTGGCCCGGGCCGGCTACGCGGTGATCACCGGCGGCGGCCCGGGTGCGATGGAGGCGGTCAACCGCGGGACGTCCGAAGCGGGCGGCGTTTCAGTCGGCCTGGGCATCGAGCTGCCGTTCGAACAGAGCCTGAACGACTGGGTCGACGTCGGCATCAACTTCCGCTACTTCTTCGCCCACAAGACCATGTTCGTCAAGTACGCGCAGGCGTTCGTGATCATGCCCGGAGGGTTCGGGACGCTGGATGAGACGTTCGAGGCGCTGACGCTCGTCCAGACCCACAAGGTGACCCGGTTCCCCGTGATCCTTTACGGCACCGAGTACTGGAAGGGGCTGGTCGACTGGCTCCGCGGCCCGGTACTCGCCGGGGCCAAGGTCGGCGAGTCGGACCTTGAGCTGCTCTACGTCACCGACGACGTGGACGAGATCGTCGCGCGCATCCTCGCGTCAGCCCACGAGCGTTCCGCGCAGGAAGCGGCCGAGGACCGCGTGCTGGCCGACATGTCCCGCAACGACTCCCATGACGGTCAGTAGTGGCGACGATCTGCGTCTACTGCTCCTCGTCCGAAGAGATCGACCCCGCCTACAAGGCGCTGGCCGCCGCGGTCGGCGCGCGGCTCGCGGCCGATGGGCACGCCCTGGTGTCCGGCGGCGGACGGGTGTCGATGATGGGCGCGGTGGCCAGCGCGGCCCGGGCCGGCGGCGCGCACACGGTGGGCGTGATCCCCTCGCAGCTGGTCTCGGCCGAGGTCGCCGATGCTGGGGCCGACGAGCTCATCGTCGTCCAGACCATGCGTGAACGTAAGCAGATCATGGACGATCGCTCGGACGCGTTCATCGCGCTGCCCGGCGGTATCGGCACGCTCGAGGAGCTGTTCGAGATGTGGACGTCGGCCTGGCTGGGCCTGCACGCCAAGCCGGTCCTGGTGCTGGACCCGGACGGCTTCTACGCTCCGCTCTGGGCGTTCCTGGACGGTCTGTGCGAGCGCGGGTTCGTGCGCCCGGGCGCCCTGCGGACGCTGCATCAGGTGAACAGCGTGGACGAGGCGTTCACCGTGCTGGACGCGCTGCTGGCCGGTTGAGTGGCGAACGTGCGCATCGTACGGGCCCCGCCACTCGACCGGATCAGCCGCGGGGCAGGCCGTGACCGTCCTGCTGGAACCGCATCAGGTGCTCGTTCTCGTACTCGACCCGCTGGCCGCTGCCGTCGAGGTCGCGGAACATCGCCTTGAGCTCGCGCACGCCGCCGGCGTTCTGCTGCGCGACGTCCGCGGCGAGTTCGAGCGCCGCGGCCTCGGCTTCGGCGGCCGGCGCGATGCGCTGCAGCAGCCCGAACTCGTCGGCCTCCCGCGCCCCGATCGTCCGTCCGGTGAGGACGAGGTCCTTGGCCCGGGCGAGGCCGATCAGGGGGGCGAGTCGGGCCGGCCCGACCGGTACCCCGAGCCGGGCGCCGGCCCAGGCCAGCTTGAGGTTGTCGCCGCCCACCCGCAGGTCGACCCCGGCGACGATCTCCGCGCCCGCGCCGACACAGTTGCCGACGCAGACCGCGATCGTCGGCACGGGGAACTGCTCGATGGCCGCGTACATGCCGGTGAAGGCGGCCATCCGGGCCAGACCGCCGTCGTGGTCGAGCACCTCGGCGACGTCGGCACCGGCACACAGCGCCCTCGGGTTGGTCGTCGAGATCACCAGGACCCGCAGGCGCTCGTCGGCCGCCAGCTCGGCCAGCGTCGCGTTCAGTTCGGCCAGCGTGGACGAGTCGAGCGCGTTGCGCTTGTCCGGACGGTTCAGGCGCAGCACCGCCACCGCCTCGTCGACGCGTTCGACCAGGACCGGGTTCGTCACGTTCATGGCGCGAGTCCACCACATCCCTAAGCTGACGACATGGCCAAGCCGATGACCGATGACGAACGTCGCCACTTCCTGCTCGAGGGCACGCGCACCGCAGTCCTCTCAACCGTGCGGGCCGACGGGCGCCCGCACGCCGCGCCCATCTGGTTCACGCTGGACGGTGACGACGTCGTGTTCACGACGGGCGCCGGCACGGTCAAGGGTCGCAACCTGACGCGCGACGTCCGGGCCGTCCTCACCGTCGACGAGAGCACGCCGCCGTTCGCCTTCGTCACGATCGAGGGCCCGGTCGCGATCAGCGAGGACCCCGACGAGGTGTTGCGCTGGGCCATCGTCCTGGGCGGGCTGTACATGGGAGCCGACGACGCGGACGCGTTCGGTCGCCGCAATGCGGTGCCGGGCGAGATGCTGGTGCGCCTGCACCCGGACAAGATCATCGCCGTCGCTGACCTGGCCGGCTGAGCCCCGCTCACCGGCGTCGACGCCGCGGCATGACACGATCGACGCGTGTTGACGTTGGGCCTGTACGGGCTGCTCGCCGTCGTGATCATGGGTGCGCTGTTCCTGGTCGCGGTGAACCTGCTGCCGGCCGGTGAGCAGATCGCTCCGTCGGTGCGCGACGAGGCACCGTGGGACCTGCCGCTGTCGCGCCCCCTGGACGCGAGCGACGTGGCCACCATCCGGCTGCCCGTCGCGCTGCGCGGGTACCGGTTCGCCGAGACCGACGTGCTGCTGGACCGGCTCGGTGAGGAGCTGCGGGCCCGCGACGCCGAGATCGCCCGCCTGCGCGGCACCGCGGTCGGGCTCGCGCCACTGGCCGGAGCACACGCGGCCCCCGACTACGAGCCGATGCGCTTCGACCGCCCGGAACCCGGTGCGGTGCCCGAAGCCGACTCGGTGCCCGACGGCGAAGCCGCGCCCGAAGGCACAGCGGGGACCGGGTCGGACAGTCAGCGGGCCGATGGCGCCTGACGAGCGTCCGCGCTGCGGGTGGGCCACCTCGGCGCCGGAGTACATCGCCTATCACGACGACGAGTGGGGCACCCCGCTGCACGGTGAGACGGCGCTGTTCGAACGGGTGTCGCTGGAGGCGTTCCAGTCCGGCCTGTCCTGGCTGATCATCCTGCGCAAGCGGCCGGCGTTCCGTACTGCGTTCGCCGGCTTCGACGTCGACACGGTCGCGGAGTTCGGCGAGGCCGACGTCGAACGCCTGCTGGGTGACGCGGGCATCGTCCGCAACCGGGCCAAGATCAGCGCGACGATCGCCAACGCCCGCGCGATCCGGTCGTCCGTGCCGGAGGGGCTGGACGCGCTGCTCTGGTCGTTCGCCCCGGCGAGCCACACCCGCCCGGCCGCCCTGGGCGACGTCGCCGCGACGTCGGACGAGTCGAAGGCGCTGGCCAAGGCGCTCAAGCAGCGCGGCTTGCGATTCGTCGGGCCCACGACCGCCTACGCCCTGATGCAGGCGACGGGCATGGTCGACGACCACGTGGCCACCTGCTGGCGCGGCGCTACCGTCCGGTGAAGATCGGCTTCTGCTTGGCGACGAAGGCAGCCGTCGAGTTGCGGTGGTCCTCGGTCTGGCCCATCGCCGTCTGCAGCTCGGCCTCCTTGGCCAGCGACTCGGCCAGGGTGGACGACGCCGCGTAGGCGATGGACGCCTTGATCGCGCCGTAGGCCGCGGTCGGACCGGCAGCCAGGCGGGCCGCCAGTTCGTGAGCGGCGGGCAGCAGGTGGTCGGGCTCGACGACCGCGTTCACCAGGCCCATCTCCAGTGCGGTATCCGCGGTGAACGGCTCGGCCAGCAGGGCCAGCGACGTGGCCCGGGCGGCACCGATGAGCCGGGGCAGCGTCCACGACACGCCGCTGTCCAGCGTCAGCCCGACGTTGGCGAACGCGAGCAGGAAGCCGGCCGTCTTGGCCGCGATGCGGAAGTCGCAGGCGAACGTGAGCCCGGCCCCGGCCCCGGCCGCCATGCCGTTGATGGCGGCGATCACCGGTTTGGGCATCGTGGACAGGCCCATGATCATCGGGTTGTAGTGGACGGTGACCGTGTCCAGTGGTGCCGGGTTGTCGCCTTCGAGCAGACCCACGTGCTCCCGCAGGTCCTGGCCGACGCAGAACCCGCGGCCGGTACCGGTCAGGACGACGGCCCGCACCGAGTCGTCGCGTCCGACCTCGTCGATCGCCGAGCCGAGCGCCTCCTTGAGCTCGACCGACAGCGCGTTCATGGCCTGCGGGCGGTTGAGAGTCAGCGTCGCGACCCCGTCGTTGCGCTCGAGCAGCAGTACGTCACTCACGTGTAGTTCCCTTCGGCGGCGGACCTGCCACGGACGCTACCGCGACCCAGAGTTGAGGGTGCGGGGATCGATCAGGGACAATGGACACAACACCGGTGTCGCAGGAGTCCGCAACGCTGGGTTCAACACGTGGGCGCGCGACGCTCAACGAGGAGGTACGCATGGCGGCCATGAAGCCGCGGACGGGCGATGGCCCGCTCGAGGTCACCAAGGAAGGGCGCGGCATCGTGATGCGCGTCCCGCTGGAAGGCGGCGGTCGCCTGGTCGTCGAGATGACGCCCGATGAGGCCAGTTCGCTGGGCGACGCGCTCAAGTCGGTCGGCAACTAACTGCACCGTGACGGCCCCGGCCACCTGCTTCGTGCAGGGGCCGGGGCCGTCCGCATTCACATCGGCGGCTGGGGCAGGATCGGGTCATGCTCGACATCCGTACCGCGCCGCCGTCCCCCACTGCGCGACCCATCGCCCGTACCGGCGGTACCGAGCGGCTCCGGCGCGCCGCGGGCGAGCTGGCCCGGGGCCT
>JBDTGE010000149.1:0-11928 GCA_039937575.1 Jatrophihabitantaceae bacterium | reverse complement strand
GACGCGAGCTCCACGTCGTCGGCCTGCGCGAGTCGCGAGGCGGCAGAATCGCTCACCGCGCCGTCCGAGGGGTTGGTCAGCAGGCTGGGCGGCACCGTCAGGGTCGGATCGTTCTGGCCGTTCGCGAAGGCGGCGCACACACCGTGATTCTGCTGGGGACCGCCGGCGATGGTCGGCACCGTGGCCGGCAGGTTGGCGAACTGGTTCTGGATCTCGGCCCAGCCGGCGCCGGACGCCCGCATGTCCAGCGTGGCCGTGTGGGTGGTGGGGCCCGGCTTCAGGGCCCGGCCGTCCACACCACGCAGCGTGCGCAGCAAGGCGCCCTGGACGGCGTTGACGCTCTGGATGCCGTCGCGCAGCATGACCCACTCCGACCCGTCGCTGGCGTCCAACAGCTGGCCGACGATCAGCTTCTGCCCGGCCCCGTCATCGACCAGCTGGTTGAGGTCGGGGATCGTCGGGGTCCGCAGGGCGGTCCCCGCCGGTAGCGAGTCGAGCAAGGCGGTTCCGACGCTCACCGTCGGCTGGTTGGTGAGGTTCAGGCTCTGCGCGACCTCACCGGAGCCGATGGCCAGCCGCTGACCGTGCCACAGCAGGTACTGGTTCTCGGTCCCGGCCTGCGTGACGAGCACGCCGCCGTCGGTGGGCACCCCGGCGATGCCGGGGTCGCTGCCGACGAACACGCTCACGCGCGCGAGCACACCGGTCGGCTCGGCCGCGACCTGCCGGGAGCAGACAGTGATCGGGGCGTGGACCAGGCTCCCGGCCGAGGGCAGGGAGTCGGGGATTCCGTCGATGCCGATCGTCGGGCCGCGTTTGGTGTTCCGCAGGGCGGAGCGGTCGACCAGGACGACCGGCGCCGAGCCCTGCGAGTTGACCGCCAGCACGGCCGAGGAGTAGTTCAGCACCGGCCGGAGCTCGCCGCCGATCAGGATGTAGCGTGCCCCGGTCTCCCGTTCGACGATGATCGTTCCGGCGGCCTTCCACTTGTCGCCGGAGCTGGGTTTGACGAAGCCGAGCAGCAGGAACCCGGCCGTGATCAGGACGGCGATCATGACTCCGGAGACGGTGGTGAGCGTGAGCCGGCGCATCGGCGGCTCGACGGCGTTGGGCTCACCGGTCACCAGCGCGGCCAGGGCCCGGCGCGTCAGGAAGCGGTACGCCTGCAGTTGGTCCCGTCGTGTCTGCACATCGCTCCGTTTCGGCATCGAATCGGCTGGGGCCCGCTCGATTCGTGGCCAGGATACGGGCCCGGGCGACCTGACATGATCTGTGCGGAGTTCCTCGCTCGCCCATGGAGGTCGCATGCCGCAGTTGACCCGCATCCAGCTTGTGCTGCTCGAGCTCGCCGCGGCGGGCGCGGCGGTCGGGCTTGCGGCGAGCAACACCTGGCGCTGGGTGAACTTTGCCGCGGGAGCGCTGCTGGCGATCCTCGCCCTCGTCCCGCTGCACCGGCGCTGGCTGTACCAGCTGGCGTTGTCCTGGGTCCAGATGGTGCGTCGGCGCTCGTCGGTGCGTGGACCCGGGCTGCAGTCGATGCTCGGCGGCTATCAGATCATCACCGTCCCGGCCGGCAGCCAGGGCACCGCGTTCGGTGTCGTTCGGAGCGGGTCGACTTGGGCGCTGCCGCTCGAGCTGGCCCTGGACGCCGTCTACAACGACGATGCGCCGGTGCCGGTCGAGCAGCTCGCGTCGCTGCTGAGGGTCGAGGACGTGCCCATGGCGACGGTGCGCCTGCTGACCGTATTCTCGCCGGCCACGCCGTCGAGCGGTCCGGCCGGTCCGGTGCCGGCGCCACCCCGACTGGCCAGCCGCTACTGCGTGATCACGATGGACACCGCGCTGGCCTCGGATGCCGTAGCTGCGCGCGGCGGCACGGAGGCCGCGTTCAACCAGATCCTGCGTCGGGCGGCCCTGCGCTGCGAGCAGAGCCTGGCCGCGGTGGGCGTGCGAGTGCGCCGCCTGGACGACCACGCGGTGACCGGGCTGTTCCAGAGCTGCATCGGCCCGGCCGGTACGCGTCCGGACGGTTCGTTGCCCCCCAGCGCCGAGGACTGGGGCGCTGTTCGAGTGGCCGGCACCTGGTCGACGTCGTTCGCCGTGTCCGGGAGCGGCGCCGCGGTGGCCGACGCGCTGGGTCAGGTCGCGGCGACGGCCCGCACCCCGGTCGCCGTGACCAGCCTGGTGCTGCAACGCTCGGGCTCGCGGGCCGACCTGGAGGCCACGCTGCTGCTTCGCCTGTCCGGGGCCGGGTCGGTGCCCGATCGCGGCGCCATCGACGCCGTTGCCGAGCGGGCGCACACCGCCGGCCTGGTTCTGCAGCGGCTTGACGGCGAGCAGGGCCGGCTGTTGCGAGCGACGACGCCGGTCGGGGTCGGGGTGGGCGCATGAGCACGTGCGCCGCTCGGGCAATCGGGCGCGCGGTGATCAGGGCCGTGCTGTGATCCGGGGCGTGCTGCAGCTACCACTTCAGGGCCCGCTCGCGGCCGCGGCTCCCCGGTCGGGCGTGCACCTCGGCGCCGGGCAGGCCGGGCCGGTCGCGCTGCGCCTGTTCCGGCGCACCGGTACCCGGATCGCGGTCATCGGGACGGTCGAAGCCGCCCAGTTGATCGCCGTCCGTGCGGCGACGGCCGGAGCCGGCGTGCTGGTGATGACCCGGCGCGACGGCCTGTGGTCGGCGGCCGTCGGGTCCGGACCGGACTCCGGCATCAGCGCGCCCGGGCCCGTCGCCGGCCCGCTCGCCGGCCGACCCGGCGTGATCATCGACGACCGTCCCGAGGAGTCGCGCAGCGTCGGCGAGGTCGGTGCGGGCCAGTGCCGCGTCGACGTGCGCCAGCCGCAGACCTCGGCCGAGCTCGCGTCCTTCGCGAACGCCGACGCCGTCCTGTTGGGGCGGATGAGTGCCGAACTCGCGGCGGCGATCCCGGCGATCTTCGGTGTCGCGCCCGCTCATCCCGCGCACCTGACCTCGCTGGCCGACGGAACGATCGCGGTCGTGCGTCGAGGTGCCCTGGACTATGTGACGCTCGATCCCACGCCGGCCGAGGCCCAGCTGCTTCGGACTACTTGACGGCCGTCCGGACCGCGCCGTAGACGCCCATCACGGCCAGGGCGAGCGGAATCACCGAGAGCACCAGCAGCGACTCGATGATGTCGGCGGTCCGGGACCAGGGCGGTGAGTAACGACGCCCCGGCAGGACGACGGCCAGCGCGAGCAGGATCACGGCCAGGACGACAGCCGGCGCTGCGATCGCCAGGATGCGCGCGTGCGAAGCGAGTGCCGCGGCCCGGAAGACCAGGACGGCGGCCAGCGCGACCGCGCCCGCGGCCAGCAGCCAGATCCGCTGGGCGCGCCCGGCGAACAAGCGTCCGCGCAGCAGGCAGATCACTCCGAGCACGCCGGCGAGGATCCGCGCGCTCATACCTCCCGCCGCGAGCAGGACGGCCGACCCGGCGGTGGCGAGCGCCACGCCGCCGAGCAGTCCGCCGAGGAACTGGTCGGCCAACGTGGCCTGCCGCAGGATCTGGACCGCGTCGACGGTGCCCTCGTCGCGTCGTAGATCCGCCGCGTCGGACGGGATCGTGGGCAGGGGCAGGCGCGAGAGCCGGAAGGCCAGCATCGGCAGCATCGGTGACACCGCCAGGCCGATGGCGGCGACCAGCGCGCTCGTGCCGTCCGGGCCGAGCGAGGTGCCGGTGTCCACCCCGGTACCGATCGCGGCGAGCAGGCTCAGCGAGATCACCGCAGTCAGTCCGGAGACGCCCGAGCCGAGCGTGAGGATCAAGATGACGGCGACGAACAGGGCCGCGCACGCCCCGAGCAGGAGCTGCGCGGCTCCGAAGGCGACCAGCCGTTCATGGCCACCGACCGCCATCGCTCCCGATGCGGCCCCGAAGGCGATCGCGGCCGACGCGGCGACGAGGGCGGCCCCGCGCTGGTGGTACGCCCGGGCCAGCGCGATAGCCGCGGCCAGCAGCAACGCGCCGGCCACTCCGCCCGTCGTGGCCGGCGCGACCCACTTCGGCCCGCTGGCCAGCGTGGTCACCAGCGCGATGATCAGCAGGGCGGCGCCGAGCGCGACGGAGCTGCTCGCGGTGTCGGGCGCCCTCCACCGGGCCGTCCGGGTCAGGACACCGGTAGCGACCGCGTCGAGCACGTCGTCGAACGCGATCTCCGGTAGCTGGGTGGCCCGCGAACGCAGGTGCAGGATGTCGCCGTCCCGGATCTGGCTCGCGGCCAGGGTCACCGCCGGGTCCAGCGCCGGTTCCGCGGCACGCTGCAGGATCCAGCCGCCGTTCGCCGCACCCTCGTCGGCCACCTGCCGGCCGAGGCTGGACACGAGCGTGGCCAGCAGCTCGGCGACCGGGATGTGTACCGGCACCGCGAGATCGGCCCGGAACTCCGAGGAGATCACCGTGATCCGGCAGGTGTTCGAGACGACGCTCGAGGACAACGCAAACTCCTATCGATCAGACGGCGGGCGAACCCGGCTAGCATGCTGGATGGCCAAGGGATTTGTCCGGGTCGAGGTGGATTCAACACCCGTACGGTATCCGAGGCCGGGTGAGCGAGCGGGCGAGCGGAACAAATAGGGCGGCGACGTCTCCGCGCCCGATGGAGGAGGGCAAGTGAGCACGGTTCTCTTCCGCCGGTCCACGCGTAAGACGCCCCCGCCCGAGCCGCGCGGCGAGATCGTCCTGGAGTCACCGCCCGAGCTCCCGGAGACGGTCGGCGGCGGCGGCATCGGGCAAACCCTCACCTACCTGCCCATGCTGGCCGGCGCCGGGGCGACCGGCTTGCTGGTGACGGGTAGCGGCGGCACGCCGATGACCTACATGGCGAGCGGCATGATGGCCCTGTCCATGGGCGGCATGGCGCTGAGCAGCATGGGCCGCTCGTCCGGGGAGAAGCGCCGGCGGCTGGACGGGGACCGTCGCGACTACATGCGCTATCTCGAGCAGGTTCGCCGGCGAGTGCGGACCGCGGCCGACCAGCAGCGCGCGTCAGCGGTGTGGCACCACCCCGAGCCGAGCGCGCTGTGGTGCGTCGCGCTCGGCAACCGGCTGTGGGAGCGCCGACCGATCGACGGCGACTTCATGGCCATCCGGATCGGCCGCGGTCCGCAGCGGCTGGCCGTTCAACTCGTGACGCCGGAGACGAAGCCGGTCGAGGACCTCGAGCCGATCTCGGCTGTGTCACTGCGCCGGTTCGTTCGCGCGCACGGCACGGTCAGCGATCTGCCGGTCGCCCTCTCGCTGACCGCGTTCGGCCGGTTGGGCGTGCACGGGCCGGCCGAGCCCGGTCGGGCGCTGGTTCGCGCGATGCTGGGGCAGATCGCCGCGTTCCACTCGCCGGACGACGTGGTGATCGCCGTGTGCGCGTCGCGGGCGTCCGCGGTCGAGTGGGACTGGCTGAAGTGGCTGCCGCACGCGCTCAGCGCGACGACGTACGACGCGGTCGGGCAGTCGCGGCTGATCAGCGACGACCTGGTCGACGTCGAGGCGATGTTCGGCGAGATGCTCACCGGTCGGCCGCGCTTCGGCATCGGCGGCACGAGCGAAGGGCCGCACGTCATCGTCGTCGTGGACGGCGGGCACGTCCCGTCCGAGGCTCAGCTGGCGTCGGCGCTCGTCCAGGGCGTCACGGTCATCGAACTCGACCCGAGCACCTTGCTCGAGCCGAGCCCGGGCGTGCTGCCCCTGGACATCGCCGACGGCAGCCTGAGCATGTTGCATCGCGACGAGCAGGGTGCTTCCCGCCGTCGCGGGCTGGGCCGTCCGGACGCGCTGAGCCGGATCGAGATGGAGTCCCTCGCCCGCCGCATGACCCCGCTGCGCGTCTCGGCCGCGACGTCCGAACCCACCGATGCGCTGAACATGGACCTGAGCCTGCCCGACCTGCTGCGCCTGGGCGATCCGTACCAGGTCGACACCAACCTCACGTGGCGGGCGCGGGCCCCCCGGGACCGGCTGCGGGTGCCGATCGGCGTGGGTTCGAGCGGGCAACCGGTCGACCTGGACATCAAGGAGTCGGCCCAGGGCGGGATGGGCCCGCACGGGCTGGTGATCGGGGCGACCGGTTCGGGCAAGTCCGAACTGTTACGCACCCTCGTCCTCGGTCTGGCGCTCATGCACTCGCCGGACTCGCTGAACTTCGTCCTCGTCGACTTCAAGGGGGGCGCGACGTTCGCCAGAATGGACGTGCTGCCCCACACGTCCGCGGTGATCACCAACCTCGAGGACGAGCTGATCCTGGTCGACCGCATGAAGGACGCGATTCAGGGCGAGATGGTGCGCCGCCAGGAACTGCTCCGCGCATCCGGCAACTTCGCCTCGCTGAGGGACTACGAGCGGGCGCGCGAGCAGGGCGCAGCGCTCGACCCGCTGCCGTCGCTGTTCTTCGTCGTCGACGAGTTCAGCGAGCTGCTGTCGGCCAAGCCGGACTTCATCGATCTGTTCGTGATGATCGGACGCCTGGGCCGCTCACTCGGCGTACACCTGCTGCTGGCCTCGCAGCGGCTGGAGGAGGGCAAGCTGCGTGGGCTGGACACGCACCTGTCCTATCGCGTCGGCCTGCGCACGTTCTCGGCGATGGAGAGCCGCGTCGTGCTGGGCGTCCCGGACGCGTACGAGCTGCCGAGCGCACCCGGCAACGGCTACCTCAAGGAGGGGACCGACGGACTGGTCCGGTTCAAAGCCGCCTACGTGTCCGGGGCGTACACCGACCGGCCCGGTGCCGCGGCCAGCAGTGGCGAGACCAGCCGCCATCACGTCCTGCCCTATCAACTGGACTACCTCGCGCCACGTGAGGAACTGTCCGACGAGGTCGCTGCGCCGGAACCGGTCGCCGAACCGTCCGGTCCGGAGCGCACGCTGCAGGACATCCTGATCGAGCGGCTGGAGGGGCGCGGCAACCCGGCCCGCAAGGTCTGGCTGCCGCCACTGGAGATCCCGCCCACGATCGACGAGCTGCTGCCGCCACTGCTCGACTCGCCGCAAGGCGTGCGCCCGAGCGGTCAGGTACCGTCGTTGGCCGCTCCGGTGGGCCTGATCGACCGGCCCTTCGACCAGCGACGCGACCCGCACTGGATCGGGCTGGCCAGCTCGCACTTCGTCGTCGCCGGCCGTCCGCAGAGCGGTAAGAGCACCGTCCTGCGGACGCTGATCGCATCCATGGCGGTCACGCACACGCCCGAGCAGGTGCAGTTCTACTGCCTGGACTTCGGCGGCGGCACGCTCACCGGGCTCGCCGACCTGCCGCACGTCGGGTCGGTGGCGACCCGCCTGGAGCCGGACCGGCTGCGTCGCACGATCGCCGAGATCGGTGCCCTGCTCGTCGCGCGTGAGCAGCTGTTCACCGAGAACCGGATCGACTCGATGGCCACCTTCCGCCGCGCGGTCGCGTCCGGTCAGCTGCCGGGCGACGGCTTCGGCGACGTCTTCCTCGTCGTCGACGGCTGGGGTTCGATCCGCTCGGACCACGAGGACCTGGAGTCCGCGATCACGCAGATGGCCGGTCGCGGACTGGGCTTCGGCGTGCACGTGGTGATCTCCATCCAGCGCTGGATGGAGCTGCGGCCGGCTCTGAAGGACTTGATCGGCACCCGGCTCGAGCTGCGTCTGGGCGATCCGTCCGAGTCGGACTTCGACCGCCGCGTCGCCAACGACGTGCCGGCGAACAGCCCGGGCCGCGGGCTGATCGCCGAGAAGCTGCACTTCCTGTCCGCACTGCCCCGCATCGACTCGACGCCGTCCGTCGATGACCTCTCGGACGGGGTGGCCGCGCTGGTGGACCGGGTCAAACGGAACTGGAACGGCCGCCTGGCGCCGCAGGTGCGGCTGCTGCCGCAGGACCTGTCGTACTCCCAGCTGCCGCCGATCCGTCCGGTGGGCGGGGCCGTCCCGATCGGCATCGACGAGGACACGCTGTCGCCAGTGCTGGTGGACTTCGACGCCGAGCCCCACTTCCTGATCTTCGGCGACGTCGAGTCCGGCAAGTCGAACCTGCTTAGGGTGATCACCAAGGGCATCACCACGCGCTGGAGCCCGGCCGAGGCGAAGATCATCACGCTGGACTACCGCCGGGGTCTGCTCGGGGCGATCACGACGCCCCACCAGATCGGGTACGTGATGAACTCGGTGGCCGCGCCGGACACCATTGGCAACGTTGTCGCGGCACTGCGCGAGCGGCTGGCGGGCATCCAGGTCGACCCGAGCGCCGGCGCCGTGCCGACGTGGAACGGGCCGCACCTGTTTCTGATCATCGATGACTACGACCTGGTCGTGCGCGCCCAGGCCAACCCGATGCCCGCGCTCGTGGAGTTCCTGCCGCAGGCGCGGGACATCGGCCTGCACGTGGTGCTGAGCCGCTCGGCCGGTGGCGTGAGCCAGGGCATGTACGAACCGATGTTGCGCAGCCTGCGCGAGATGGGCACACCCGGCGTCCTGCTGTCCGGCAGCAAGGACGAGGGCGCTGTGCTCGGCTCGGTGAAGATGGAGAGGCTACCGCCCGGGCGCGCCCGTCTCGTGCACCGCCGCTTCGGCTCCAAGCTGGTCCAGACCGCGCATCTGAGCGGCGAGGACTGACCGGCGCGGAGATCGCCGCAGCGGCTGTGCCGTAGGCGGTTCCTCTTGCGACGCAGGACCGGGAGACGAACGCGGCGGTCGGCGGCGGTCACACATTCGCGGGCCAGCGATGCTGTAACCATTGCGCCCATGCGGCGAACCCGATCGGTGGCCGATCGCCGGCCGTCGCACGCGCTCGAATAGGCCGATGATCAAGGTCGTCCCGCGGACTGCCCGTCACCGGGCGGCTGTCAGCGTGTCGAACATTTGTTGAACACGCGCTAGTATGGCGTTCATGCCTACATCGATCGGTTTCCGCCCGACGCAAGATGACCAGCGCATTCTGCGTGAGGCGGCGCAGCCGGGCGAGAGTACGTCGGACACGTTGCGGCGAGCGTTGCGGCTTTTGGATCACGAGCGGTGGCTGGCGCAGTTTCGCGCGGACGCGGAGGCACTGAAGGACGAAGATGTGAACACAGAGCCCGAAGCCTGGTGATACGCGGCGCTGTGTACCGGATCGACCTTGGCCGGCCCCGCGGCCATGAGCAGGGCGGTAAGCGCCTGGGGCTGGTTGTGTCGCCTTCTGATTCACCGCTCTCAGTCGCGGCCGTAGTTCCGACTTCGACTTCTGCCGGCTCGTCCATCCACCGCCCCGAACTCGAGATCGCTGGTCGGTCGACGCGGATGTTGGTCGACCAGATCCGCTCGATCGACGTCGACTACGTCGTGGGCGATCCGGTCGACTACCTGACTCGAGACCAACTCGCCGAGGTCGATCTCGCGCTGGCCCACTATCTCGGCGTCCAAGACGCCACCCCACCGCGACCTTCATAAAGCCTGCGCCACGACCGTTCAGCGTGTCCCGCACAGGAACCCCGTGGACGACCGGACGGCCCGCCCCACAGCGGGGCGGGCCGTCCGGACCTGCTCAGATCTTGCGCAGGACCGAGACGACGCGCCCAAGGATCGTCGCGTCGTCGGCCGGGATGGGGGAGTACGCGGGGTTGTGCGGCAACAACCAGGCGTGACCGTCGCGCCGGCGGAGCGTCTTCACGGTCGCCTCGCCGTCGATCATCGCGGCCACAATCACCCCATTCTCGGCGTCGGGCTGCTGCCGAATGACCACCCAGTCACCGTCGGATATCGCCGCATCGATCATCGAGTCACCGACTACCTTGAGCATGAACAGGCTGCCGTCGCCGACGAGCGCCTTCGGTAGCGGGAAGACGTCCTCGATCATCTGCTCGGCCAGGATCGGGCCGCCGGCAGCGATGCGACCGACCACCGGGACGAACACCGGAGCGTCGCTCCGCGGGGCGTCGTCGGTGACGGCGAGGGCGCGGCGGGCGGCCTTCGGCTTGTCCGTCTCGACCCCGCGGACGTCGACTGCCCGGGGCCGGTTCGGGTCGCGGCGCAGGAACCCCTTGCGCTCGAGCATGGCCAGCTGGTGCGCGACGCTGGACGTCGACGCCAACCCGGCCGACTCGCAGATCTCCCGGATGCTGGGCGGGTAGCCCCGCCGCTCGACCGAGTCGCGGATGACGTCCAGGATCGCCTGCTGGCGGCGGGTGAGGCCGGTGACCGGGTCGGGGAGCTCGGTGACCTTGGGTCGGCCGGGGCGGCGACGAACGTCCGGCGCGCTCGTGCTGCTGTCGGGTTTCGCGGACTTCGCCCGCGATCGTGCGGCGCCGGTGCGCGGCGCGGGCTTCTTCTCGGCCATGAGAACTCCTGCCTTCGGTGCGGTCGTTACCTGTCGAACCGTAGCGGAATAGCTCGGCTGTTCCAAACAGTTGTTCGAACGACACGCCGGGGCGGGATGGAAATTGTCAGACCCGGCTGGTACACATTCGATCAGGTGATCGATAGAACGCCTGTTCGATCAGATGGCACCCGCCACCTGCGTCATCCGAGGAGTACCGATGTCCGTAGCCACCGAGTTCGCGCCGATCGTCTTCATCCCACAGCCGGCCCGCACGCCGCGTCCGTCGGCGACCGTCCTGACGCTACGCCCGCCCTCGGCGGCCTCGATCGCACCGCTGCTACGTCTCACCCGGCGCGGCGTGCTCGTCCTGTCGCTCGCCGTGGCCGCGCTGGCCGGCGGGCTGGTGTGGCTGGCCGCGTTGTCCGCGCCGGCGGCCGGCCCCGCCGGTGCCGCGGTACCGGCGTCGGTCACCGTGCAGAGCGGGGACACCCTCTGGTCCATCGCGACCGTGGTCGCGCCGAACCGCGATCCTCGCTCGGAGGTCGCGGACCTGCAACACCTCAACCACCTCTCGGGTGTTTCCCTCACTCCGGGGCAGACGCTCAGGACCCGCTGATCGAACCGCGTCGTCGCGGCCGCCGGAGGAGTCGGCCAGACACGCCGGTGCGAAAGGCTTGCGGAAGTTCGCGAGCCGCTCTAGCGTTGCACCGCTAGATGTAGTAGTTACAAGCGTGTGCTTTGTCCACAAGTTGGGGTTGGTTGTCCACCGGTTGTCAACAGCCGAACGGCGGCTTATCCCCAGGTTGTCGACAGGGTCGTCCACAGAGCGTGGGTCATCGAGCGTCGGTTCGGCGAGTTTCGAGCCGGCCGAGCGGTCAGTTGGCCCGATATCAGGAGGTGTTGGCCGATGCGTTGTCCGTACTGCCGACACGCCGACTCCCGGGTCGTCGACTCCCGCGAGCAGGACGAGGGTCAGGCCATCCGACGCCGGCGCTCGTGCCAGGGGTGCGGTCGCCGCTTCACGACCATCGAAGAGGCGACCCTCGCGGTGATCAAGCGCAGCGGGGTCACCGAACCGTTCAGCCGCGGCAAGGTCGTGAGCGGGGTGCGCCGCGCCTGCCAGGGGCGCCCGGTCGACGAGGACGCGCTGGCCCAACTGGCCCAGACCGTCGAGGAGTCGGTTCGGGCCACCGGCGTCGCCGAGGTGAACAGCGACGAGGTCGGCCTGGCCATTCTCGGCCCGTTACGTGAACTCGACGAGGTGGCCTACCTGCGCTTTGCCAGCGTCTATCAGGCCTTCAGCTCGGTCGATGACTTCGAGAAGGCAATCGCGGACCTGCGAGTCGAGCACCGCACGCACGGCCCGTAATCAGAAACTGACCGCTCAGCCCGATCCGCAGCACCCGAGTGCCCACCACCCCGAATGCCCACCACCCCCCAGCGCTTGCCGTGAGGAAAGGAACCACCACCGATGACAGAGGCGACGGAGAAGACGGCGAAGCGCACTTCGTCCGCGGCGCAGGCCGGGGACGAGTCGGCGCCGCAGTTCCCGGCGAACGGCTTGGCCCTGGAGCGCATATACACCTCGCCCGGTGTGCACCCCTACGCCGAAGTCACCTGGGAGCGTCGCGACGTCGTCATGACGAACTGGCGCGACGGCT
>JBDTGE010000148.1:0-14488 GCA_039937575.1 Jatrophihabitantaceae bacterium | reverse complement strand
CGCCAAGAGGGCTCCGGCCAAGAAGGCGGCCGCCAAGAGGGCTCCGGCCAAGAAGGCTGCGGCGAAGAAGGCTCCCGCTCGCAAGACCGCGGCGAAGAAGGCTCCGGCCAAGCGGGCAGTTGCTGCGAAGAGGGCTCCGGCCAAGAAGGCGGCCGCCAAGAGGGCTCCGGCCAAGAAGGCTGCGGCGAAGAAGGCTCCGGCCAAGCGCGGCCGCTGACTGCGATCGTTCGCAGTCCGCAGTGGTTTTCCTACAGGGTCGCCGGTGCACCTCTCGACTTCGCCGCTCTACGAGCGGAGTTGAAGGTGCCCGGCGACTTTGCTGCGGACGTACTGTCCGAAGCTGAGCGTGTCGCCGCGCAGCCAGTCCGGCCCGGGGACGACGCGACGGACATCCCGTTCGTCACGGTCGATCCGCTCGGCAGCAAGGACCTCGACCAAGCAGTCCACATCTCGCGCGCGGACAGCGGCTACCTGGTCAGCTACGCGATCGCCGACGTGGCCAGCTTCGTGCGACCCGGCTCGGCGTTGGACGAGGAGACCCGACGTCGCGGCGAAACCCTCTACTTCCCCGATACGCGCGTGCCGTTGCATCCGCCGGTGTTGAGCGAAGACGCAGCGAGCCTGCTGCCCGACCAGGTGCGAGCGGCCGTGCTGTGGCAGATCGGTCTGGACGCGAGCGGTGAGGTGACCGGAGTCGACGTCCGTCGAGCGCACGTTCGCAGCGTGCGGCAACTCGACTACGACGCACTGCAGAAGTCGATGGATGCCGGGCAGGCGCCGGATGCGGTCGCGCTGCTGGAAGAGGTCGGTCAGTTGCGGCTCAACCTGGCCTGGGGGCGGCACGCGATCGACCTCAACCGGCCCGAGCAGCTGGTCGAACGTGACGGCAGCACCTGGCGGATCGCGCTGCGCGAACCGCTGCCGGTCGAGTCGTACAACGCGGAGATCTCGCTGCTCACCGGCATGTGTGCCGCGCGGCTGATGCTCGAGGCCGGCTACGGGATCCTTCGCACCGTGCCGCCGCCCGACCCCGGTGCGATCGACTCGCTCAAACGGGCCGCGCACGCTCTCGGCGTCGACTGGCCCGACGGGGCGGCCGCCGGTGACGTCCTGGCCAAGGTGGATCGGGCGAACGGCCGACGCGTCGCGTTCATCGATCACGCGGTCGCGCTGCTGCGCGGTGCGGGCTACACGACGTTCGACGGGGCGCCGCCCCGGCAGCCGTTGCACGCCGGCATCGCGGCACCGTACGCCCACGTCACCGCACCGCTGCGCCGGCTGGTCGACCGTTACGGCAGCGAGGTCTGCCTCGCCGCGCACGCGAAGCAGCCGGTGCCGCAGTGGGTTCGGGACCGGCTGCCGCAGCTGCCGCAAGTGATGGCCGACGCCGATCGGCGCGCGCACGAGGCTGATCGGGCGACGGTCGATATGACCGAGGCCTGGATGCTGGCCGGCCGGGTCGGCCAGCAGTTCGCCGCGACCGTCATCGACGCCGAAAAGAACTCCGGGACGATCGTAATCGACGACCCCGCAGTCCGCGCGCGCTGCGACGGCGCCCAGCTCCCGATCGGCGAGCGGATCACCGCCACCCTCATCGAAGCCGACATAGCCAGGCGAACAGTCCGTTTTGAAGCACGCAAGAGTTGAACCCAAGTGAGCTCCCCGGCGGAGCCCAAACCGAACACCACTCGCCGCACATGCGACGAAGTCGCGCTGATCCCCGTGTCCGCCCCGAGCTTGCAAGTGGGTGGCGCGGGGATCAGCCGGCGGCCCAATAGATCGGCCCGATAGATCAGTGGTATTCGTGCTCTTCGGAGGGGTAGGTGCCGCCGCGGACCTCGTCGGCGTAGCGCGAAGCCGCGTCGCGCAGAACCGCGCCGACGTTGGCGAACTCCTTGACGAACTTCGCGGGCTTGCCCTCGCCGCGCAGGCCGGCCATGTCCTGCCAGACGAGCACCTGCGCGTCGCAGGACGGTCCGGCGCCGATGCCGATCGTCGGGATGTGCAGCGTCTTGGTCACCTGGGCCGCGACTTCCGACGGCACGACCTCCATGACGACGGCGAACGCGCCGGCGTGCTGCAACGCCTTGGCGTCCTGGAGCAGGCGGTGCGATGCCTCGTCGCCGCGGCCCTGGACGCGGTAGCCGCCGAACGCGTTCACCGACTGCGGCGTCAGCCCGATGTGGGCCATGACCGGGATGCCGGCCGAGACGAGCGCCTCGACCTGGGCCACGACGCGGACGCCGCCTTCGAGCTTGACCGCCTGCGCGCCGCCCTCCTTCATGAATCGTGCCGCGGTGTCCAGCGCCTGGGCCGGCGAGGCCTGGTAGCTGCCGAACGGCAGGTCGGCGACGACCAGTGCCCGCTCGGTGCCGCGGACGACGCCGCGGACGAGGGGGAGCAGCTCATCGACGGTCACCGGCACCGTGGTGTCGTAGCCGTAGACGACGTTGGCGGCCGAGTCGCCGACCAGTAGCACCGGGATGCCCGCCTCGTCGAACACGCGGGCGGTCGAATAGTCGTACGCGGTGAGCATCGGCCAGCGTTCGCCGCGCTCCTTCGCCGCTTGCAGGTCGCGGATCGTGATCCGCCGGTTGGAAACGCCGCCGTACAGGCTGGGCTGGGTCATCTACTGCCTCACTTCTCTCCTCGAGGCCGGCATCACCGGTCCCCGGGCACGTCATGTGGACAGGCCAATCGTGCTCCGTTGCCGTCGAAATGTCTGTACCGGTGCGGGAGAGGATTCTCACGCCCGCGACCGGCAGTTACGCCAGCTCCTCGCGCCAACGGTTGGTGATGGGCAGCCGGCGGTCCTTGCCGAAGGACTTGAAGCTGATCTTCGGGCCGGGCGGGTACTGGCGCCGCTTCCACTCGGCTCGGTCGATCAACGTGCCGACCCGGGCGACCAGGTCGTGGTCGTAGCCGGCGGCGACGATCTCGGTGAGGCCCTCGTCCCGGTCGACGTAGCGCGCGATGATCGGGTCGAGGACGGCGTAGTCCGGCAGCGAGTCCGAGTCGAGCTGCCCGGGCCGCAGCTCGGCCGACGGTGGTTTGTCGATGGAGTTCTCCGGGATCGGTGGCTTCTCGCCCCGCTCGGCCGCCTGCGCGTTGCGCCAGCGGGCCAGCTCCCACACGAGCGTCTTGGGGACGTCCTTGATCGGGGCAAAGCCGCCGACCGCGTCGCCGTAGATCGTCGAGTACCCGACGGCCAACTCGCTCTTGTTACCCGTGGCCAGGACGAGGTGCCCGTCGGCGTTCGAGATCGCCATCAGCGTCGTCCCGCGCACCCGGGCCTGGACGTTCTCCTCAGCCAGCCCGCTCAGCCCGAGGCAGGACACGAACAAGTCGACCATCGTTGCGATCGGGACCTCGCGGTACTGGGCCCCGATCCGCTCGGCCAGGTCAGCGGCGTCGGACTTGGAGTGCTCGGAGGAGTAGTTGCTCGGCAGTGACACCCCATAGACGTTGGCGCCGCCGATCGCGTCGGCCGCGATGGCCGCGACGACGGCCGAGTCGATACCACCGGACAGGCCCAGGACGACCGACCTGAACCCGTTCTTGCCCGCGTAGTCGCGCAGGCCGGTCACCAGGGCGCCCCACACCTCGGCGTGGTCGGCCAGCGGACCGGCCACCGCGTTCGCCCGCGCAGTGAACGCGGACGGCGCGCCCACGCCGGTCGAGTACCGCTCGATCGTCATCGGCGCCCCAACGACGTCCGGGGGGTCGCCCGCAGCGTCGGCCAGCTCCAGGTCGGCGTAGTACACGTCCTCGGTGTACTGCGGAGCCCGCATGAGCACGCCGCCGTCGGCCGCGACGACCATCGAGTCACCGTCGAACACCAGCTCGTCCTGGGCCCCCACTGTGTTCACGTACAGGATCGGGGCGCCGGCCTCCGCCGCGCGGCGCTGCAGCAATGGCAGGCGCAGGTCGTCCTTGTCCCGCTCGTACGGCGAGCCGTTGATGTTCACGACCAGACCGACCCCGGCGGCTCCGGCCACGGCGAACGGTCCGCCGTCCTGCCACACGTCCTCGCAGATCGTCAGCGCGATGTCGACGCCCAGGTGCCGGACCACGACGAACGAAGTCCCGGCGGTGAAGTAGCGCCGCTCGTCGAACACGCCGTAGTTGGGCAGGTGGTGCTTGAAGTAGCGGGCGACCACCTGGCCGCCGTGCAGCAGGGCCAGCGCATTCCGCGGGGCGCCGTCGTCGGCGAGGTAGCCGGCCACGACCGCGATCGCGCCCAGACCGTCGCGGTCCAGGTCGCCGGCCAGCCGTTCCAGGGCTTTCGCGGATGCCTGGCGGAACGAGGACCGCAGCACCAGGTCCTCCGGCGGGTAGCCGGTCAGGGTCATCTCAGGGAACGCGACGAGATGGGCGCCGGCGGCTGCCGCCTCGGCTGCGCGAGCCCGAATCATGGCCGAATTCGCGGCAAGATCGCCGACCGTGTAGTTCACCTGGGCGAGGGCAAGCCGGATCGAAGGCACCCGATCAGTGTCCCGCAACCGACCCTGTGACGGGGCTGCGAGCGACGCGAGTTCGAGTGCGCCTTAAGGCACACTGAGTGAGCGCGCGGTGCGGCGAGCCGCACGGCGCAACCGGCGGGGGAGTCAAAGCGTCATTGTTGTGTAAGCAGATCGTGATCGGTTGCTAACCGGACACGGCGCGACATTCAGCGATACTTGACGGGCCGAGGTCCGGCTTGCCGGGCGGCAGATCGAGACGATCAGTGGGAGTGGCAGTGGGTTCGAACTCAGCGGTGGCGCCAGGCAGGGTATCGACTGGGCGGTCGACGCGCAGTACGCTTCGTCGCTCAGTGATCATCGGCGCGGGTGCAGTCACCGCGCTGCTCGCCCTGGCCGCCTGCTCCACCGGCTCCGGCAGCGGGAACCGGGCAGCGAACACCGGCAGCAAGACGTCCGGCGTGGCCAAGGTCGGTACGCCCACCCACACGCCCCCGCCCGCGGACATCACTGCGGCGGCGATCACCGCGGCTCCGCTGGGCGGCGCGACCAACCCCAAGACCCCGGTCGTCGTCAAGGTGGCCCACGGCAAGCTGACGTCGGTCGTGGTGACCAACCCGCAGGGCAAGCACGTCACCGGCGGACTGTCGGCCGATCACAGCACCTGGACGTCCAACGAGGACCTCGGCTACAGCAAGACCTACCAGGTCGCGGCGACCGCCGTGAACGCCGTCGGGGTCAAGGCCCTGAAGCAGAGCGCGTTCACCACGCTCACCCCGAACAACATGACGATGCCGTACATGCAGCGCGCCGGCGGCTACGCCCTGACCGACGGGGGCACCTACGGAGTCGGGATCGTGCCGGTCGTCCACTTCGACGAGCACATCCCGAACGAGGCCGCTGCCGAGCGAGTACTCAACGTCACGACCAGCCCGCACGTCAACGGCTCCTGGTACTGGGCCGACGACCAGGACGTGCACTGGCGTCCGGAGTCCTACTTCGCGGCGGGTACCAAGGTCACGATCTCGGCCGGCGTGTACGGCGTCAACGTCGGCGGCGGGCTGTACGGGCAAGACGACGTGAGCACGTCGTTCAAGATCGGCGCCAAGCACATCACGATCGCCGAGGACAACGCGCCCGCGGTCGACAAGGTGCGGGTGTACTTCGACAACACGCTCGTCAAGACGATGAATACGTCGATGGGCAAGCACTCCTCGACCACCGTCAACGGCAAGTTCATCGACTTCCACACCATGAACGGCACCTACACCGTGCTGGAGCACGACAACCCGGCGATCATGTCCTCGGCCAGCTACGGCCTGCCCGCGAACGCGCCCGGTGGCTACGCTCCTGAGCCGATCTACTACTCGACCAAGATCAGTACCGACGGTGTCTACCTGCACGAGTTGGACAGCACGGTGTGGGCACAGAACAACGGCATCGACACCTCGCACGGCTGCCTGAACCTGGACGAGAGCAACGCGCGATGGTTCTACACCCACTCGCAGATCGGTGACGTCGTGGAGATCCAGCACACCGGTGGCCCGACGATCGCGCTCTGGCAGAACGGCGACTGGAGCGTGCCGTGGAGCACCTGGCTCGCCGGTAGCGCCCTGCACTGACCAGCGTGCCGCGCTCGGGTCTGTAACCTGCCGGAAACCGGAGAAGGCCAGACTGGAGCACTGTGGACCGTCAACAGGAGTTCGTGCTGCGTGCGCTCGAGGAGCGCCAGATCCGTTTCGTGCGCCTGTGGTTCACCGACGTCCTGGGAACGCTGAAGTCGGTGGCCGTGGCGCCGGCCGAACTCGACGGGGCGTTCGAGGAGGGCATCGGCTTCGACGGCTCGGCGATCGAGGGTTTCGCGCGGGCCAGCGAGAGCGACATGCTGGCCCGACCCGACCCGGCGACCTTCCAGATCCTGCCCGAGCCCGACGGCCGCGCGCCCGACTCGGCCCGCATGTTCTGCGACATCCAGATGCCCGACGGCTCGCCGTCCTGGGCCGACCCGCGGTACGTGCTGCGCCGCACGCTGAGCAAGGCCGCGGACAAGGGCTTCACCTTCTACACGCACCCGGAGATCGAGTTCTTCCTGCTCAAGGACCGGCCGACCGACGGCAGCGAGCCCAAGCCGATCGACAACGGCGGCTACTTCGACATGACCGCGCACGACACCGCGCACGACTTCCGTCGCGCCGCCGTGAGCACGCTCGAGGGCCTGGGCATCTCGGTCGAGTTCAGTCACCACGAGGTCGCGCCCGGGCAGCAGGAGATCGACCTGCGCTACGCCGACGCGCTGTCGATGGCCGACAACATCATGACGTTCCGGCACGTCATCAAGGAGGTGGCGATCGCGCACGGTACGCACGCCACGTTCATGCCCAAGCCGTTCCGGCATCAGCCCGGAAGCGGCATGCACACGCACCTGTCGCTGTTCGAGGGCGACAAGAACGCCTTCCACGACCCCTCGGACGAGCTGTTCCTGTCCAAGACGGCCAAGTCGTTCATCGCCGGGCTGCTCACCCATGCCCGCGAGATCACCGCCGTCACCAACCAGTGGGTGAACTCCTACAAGCGGCTGTTCGGCTATGCCTCGCGCGGGGAACTGGTCGAGGCGCCGACCTACATCTGCTGGGGCCACGCCAACCGGTCGGCACTCGTCCGGGTCCCGATGTACAAGCCGGGCAAGGCGAACTCGACGCGGGTCGAGCTGCGCTCGCTGGACTCGGCCTGCAACCCCTACCTCGCCTTCGCGGTCCTGCTCGCGGCCGGCATGAAGGGCGTCGAGGAGGGGTACGAGCTGCCGCCGGGCGCCGAGGACGACGTGTGGTCGCTGACCGACATCGAGCGGCGCGCCCTGGGCTACGACGAGCTCCCGCACAACCTGGCCGACGCGCTGCACGCGATGGAGACGTCCGAACTGGTCGCCGAGACGCTGGGCGAGCACGTCTTCGACTTCTTCCTGCGCAACAAGCGCGAGGAGTGGATCGAGTACCGGGCCGAGGTCAGCCCGTTCGAGCTGCGACGGTATCTGCCGTCCCTTTAGGGCCGCTTACTCGAGGCGGAGGATTTCGGCGGGGTTGGCGCGTTCGGCGAGGGTGTGGGTCGCCACCGCGGCGAACACCACCACGGCCGCCGTGACCAGGGCGGTGACGGCGAGCGTCGCCGCGGGCAGGACGAACGCCATCGGCGGCGGCAGGGCCGGGTACACGTCGAGCGCCCGGTAGATGAGCGCGAACGCCCCGGCGCCCACTCCGGAGCCGGCCAGCCAGCCGAAACCGACCACGAGGGCGAGCTCGATCAGCAGCGAGCGCAGATGGGTCAGCGGGCGCAGCCCCATCCGCCGGCCCATCACGTACGAGACCGTGCGGCGGCGCGTGCGTGCGGCCAGGGCGAAGACCAGCCCGGCGACGGCGACGACACCGATCAGGACGGCCAGCGCGCGCAGGTAGCCGAAGATCCAGGTGACGGGCAGCAGCCCGGTCGTGCCGATGACGACATCGGACGTGATCTCGGTGAGCACGCTGTAGCCGTCGCGGTGGATCAGGGCGAGCGCGGCGTCGAACCGGTTGTCGGACGTCCACCACTGGTTCAACCGGTCGGCGTTGCTGTCCACGCCGACCAGCGCCGCCGCATTGACCACGATCATCGGGCGCGATCCGTTGCGTAAGCCGGGGAACACGGCGTCCCGGCCGATGATGTTCAGCGGCAGCGTCGTGGTCAGGATGGACACGCTGCTGGCGTCCGCACCGCTCGAGGAGTTGACGAGAATTGCCGGGATCTTGTCGCCGGCCGGGACGGCGTCCAGCCGGCTGACCTGGGCCGCCTGGTGCGCGGAGGTGAAGGCGAACCGGGCGAACGTGTTCGGGTCGACGCCGAGCACGTACGCGTCGGTCCCGTCTTTCAGCTGGGGCTCGGCCTGGTAGACCTTGACGACGGTGCCGTCGTTCTTCGGGTCGACCACGCGGTCGTGGATTCCGTACACGGACAGCACGTGCTCGGCGCCGAGGTTGGTCTGGTACTTGGCGGTCACTTCGTGGCTGACGCCGTCGGTGACGGTGCTGCCGTAGGTGAATAGGCAGCACGGCAGCGCGGTGCCGAGGATCAGGCCGACGACCACGGTCCGCGAGCCGGCCAGGCGACGCAGTGCGAAGTAGCCGGCGACGCCGCGGCGGCGTGCCAGCCGTCCGATCATCGGCAGCAGCCACGAGACGAGTCGCCCGACCAGCAGCAGCACCGAGGTGGAGCCGACGATGGGAAAGATGAACGCCAGCGGGCTGACCTTGACGATGGTGTGGTCGACCGTGACGCCGGAGCCGGACCGGATGACCAGGCCCAGCCAGATCGCGATCGCCAGCAGCCCGAGCTCCCACGGCACGAAGCGCAGCCGGCCGCGGGCCGAGCTGATGATCTTGTCCCGGCCGGACAGCCCGCCGATGACGCCGACGAGCACCAGCCCGACCACAATCGCGGCCAGCGCGAGGAGCAGGCTCTGCGCGGGTGCGCCGGGCTCCAGCACCGACGACGGGCCGACCGATCGCACGATGGCCAGCGCCGTGACGTAACCGCCGGTCAGGCCGAGCAGCGCCGGGATCAGCGTCTCGAGCGCGGCCTTGACGCCGAGTTGGACCGGTCCGGCACCGCGGGCCACGAGCAGCCGGACCTCGCGCGCCCGATGGGTGGCCCAGAAGACCCCGGCGCCGCCGACGAGCATGAGCGCGACCAGGATGCCGGCGACGTCGATCGGGACGATGGAGCCGGCGACGCCGTTCCGGGTGCGGTGCGCGATCGTGCTCGTGACCGCCAGCTGGTCCGAGACGTCGGCCTTCAGCTGGGTCCGGCTCGAGATCCGCGCAGCCGCGACCGCCGCGGCCCGTTGCCCGCGGTCGAACCCGGTCAGCGACAGCGTCCGATGCGACAGTGGGGCGTTCCAGCTGACGAGCACGTCGGGGTCGCTGGCGGCGGCGACCGTGGCCGGGTCGGTGATCAGGAACGGGCCCTGCTTGGCGTCGATCGGTGTGGCGGCGATCGCCTGGTCGGACGCCACCGTGGCCACGATCTGCCGGTTCCAGCTGCAGAAGTAGCGCGGGACCTGGCCCACCGCGTACGGGTTCGGTGCCATGTCCTGGTAGATCCCGGCGACCATGATCGACCGACCGGTCGTGGTCGGCACGACGTCTCCGACATGAGCGCCGATCTTGGCGGCGAACACGTCCGGGAACCAGGCGCCCGGTGCGCCGGTGTCCGGTGTCAGCCGGTGGACCTGAGCGAGCGCGCCGGGCTTGGCGAACAGGTGGACCTGGGTGTCCTGGATCTGGGCGGAGCCGTCGTCCGAGACGAGGGGTGAAGGCAGCCCGCTCGCGCGGAACGCCTGGCGGCCGACAGCGGTCGTCGTCGCCACCTCGGGCCCGCTCACCGCTGCTCTGACCGTCGGGAGCGTGTACTCCGGGCAGGCCGACGCGGCCTGGGCGCGCAGGCTGGCCGTGCCTAGCGTGGACAGGAACAGCACGCCGGACGCGGCCGCGATGGCCAGGATCGCCGCCGCGCCGACGATGGCCAGGAACACGCTGGGCCGGCGAAGCAGCAGAAACGGCGCACGCGTCCACGGTGCCGTGGTCAGCACCCCGCCCCGTGCTGCCGCTCGCCGATGCCCGTGTTCCTCGTCGATCACCCCAGGGTCCCGTCGGACATCGAGAGCCGGCGATCGGCGTGATCGAGGGCGTGGGTGTGGTGGCTGACCAGGACGCACGACCCGCCGTCGGCGGCGTGCTCTCGCAGGCAGGCCAGCACGACCTCGGCCCAGCCGTGGTCCTGGTGCGCGGTCGGTTCGTCGGCCAGCAGCAGGCGGGGCCGCAGCAGCAGCGCCCGCGCGATCGACGTCCGTTGCCGCTCGCCGAGCGAGACCTGATCCGGGAAGCGCTCGGCCAGGTGATCGATGCCCAGCCGGGTCATCAGGGAGTGCGCGCGCTCGGCGTGGTCGTCGCTCTGCTTGATCAGCCGGGCCGGCAGCAGGATGTTCTCGCGGATCGGGAGGTCCTCGAGCAGGCCGAGCGTCTGCGGCACCAGGGCCAGTTCGGACCACGGCAGGTCGGCGGCGATCCCGCCGGCGTGCACGAGTTCGCCCGTGTCCGGGGTCTCCCAGCCGCACAGCACGGCCAGCAGGGTCGACTTGCCCGAGCCGGAAGCGCCGGAGATGCCCAGGATCTCGCCGCTTTCGACGATGATGTCGACCCCGCGCAGTGCGTTGACGATCTCCGCGTCGCGGCGAAAGGACTTCGTCAGGGCCCGACCCCGGACCACCGTCACGCTCCGGTCGTCGACGGCGATCACCATGACTCGACGGTCCGGCCGTGATCCAGGCCCAGGACGTGGTCGGCGCGAGCGATGACTCGTGGGTCGTGCGAGGCGACGGCGATCGCGGCCCCGGTGTCGCACAGCACGCCGAAGCCGTTCAGCACCTGCTCGACGGCGACCGAGTCGAGCTCGGCGGTCGGTTCGTCCGCGACGACGAACGGCGGGCGGGCGACCATCGCGCAGGCGATCGCCACCCGTTGCTGCTCGCCGCCGGACAACCGGTGCGGGGTGTGCTCGAGCCGGTCCTGCAGGCCGAGCCGGCCGAGCATCTGCAGGACGTCGTCGTCGGTGACGCGCTGGCCGCGCAGCCGGGCCGAAAGTCGCAGTTGGTCGGCCGCCGTCAGGTACTCGACCAGGTTCTCGATCGGGTCGGCGAAGATATAGGCGATCGAGTACCGCCGCAGCCGGCGTCGCTCCCGGGCGCTCGAGTTGCCCACCGATGCGCCGGCGATCTCCAGCGAGCCGGTGTCCGGACGGTCGACGCAGGCCAGGATGCGAAGGAGCGATGACTTGCCCGAGCCGGACGGGCCGGCGATCACCGTGAGGGCGCCGCGCGGGAACTCCTTCTCGACGCTCTCCAGCGCCTGGATCCGCTCACGGTCGATCCGGTACTGCTTGTTGATGTTGTGGCAGTAGGCGCCCAGTTGGAGCGTGCGCATGGACATGATCGACACTCTAGGACGGCCAGCGGCCGGACTCACGGCTCCGGGCCGGTCGATACGCTGTTGAGATGAGCTCCGTCGGCCCGAAAGACCTGCTCGTGCTGCAGCTCGCGGCGTCCGACCCGCCCGGGCGCCTGGCCGACTGGCTGTCCGCGGCCGGCCTCACCCTCGACGTCCGCGACGCCGAGCAGCCCGGTGCCGTGCCCGCTTCGCTCGATGCGCACGCCGGCCTCGTGGTCCTCGGTGGCGATATGGGCGCCGGGGACGATGAGCGGGCGCCGTTCCTGCCGGCCGTGCGCGCCCTGCTCCGCGAGGCGGTGCGGGCCGAGCGTCCGACCCTGGGCGTCTGCCTCGGTGCGCAGTTGCTGGCCGCGGCGAACGGGGGCCGCGTCGCGCGCAACCCGGAGGGTCCGGAGTTCGGCGCGCAACTGATCGCCAAGCGGACCGCGGCCGCGTCCGACCCGCTGTTCGGGCCGATACCGATCACGCCGGACGTCATCCAGTGGCACTTCGACGCCGTCACCACGTTGCCGCCCGGCGCGATTGTGCTGGCGGGTTCGCCGCTGTGCGAGGTCCAGGCCTTTCGCCTCGGGCGCCTGGCCTGGGGCATCCAGTTCCACATCGAGACGACGCCGGAGATCGTCCGGGCCTGGGCCACCGCGGACGCCGTGGCGCTCGACGGCTACGACGTCGAGCGCATCCTGCAGCGGGCCGACGCGGCCGACGCGGACGTGGCCGAGGTCTGGCTGCCGTTCGTGACCGCGTTCGCCGGTGTCGTCCTCAACCCGGGCGACGTCCGGGCGACCCGCACCGTCCCCACATCCTCGGCCGAACCGATCACCGACCCGGCGGCGATCCGGGCCGCACTGGCTGCGGAGATGACCGCGTCGCGCCAGCCGGCGGCGCTGCCCATGCCCGGCCGGCGCCCACCCACCGATGGCTGAAGCCGGCGGACGCCGGGTCGCGCAGCGCCTGGCCCGGCTCTCGTTCATCGACGCGGACACCGCGGCCCGGCTGCTGACAGACCCGCCGCTGAGCTGGTGGGACACCAGGACGAACGCGCCGGTCGACGACGCGGCGGCGGCGGTCGTGGCCGCGATCGGCCGTACCGCCGACCCGGACCTCGCGCTTGCCACGCTCGCCGCGATCGTCGCCGCATCCGGCGGGGACGAGCTGCGCCTGCGGCTCGAGGTCAGCCGCGAGCTGCGGGGGCGGCTCCTGGCCCTGCTCGGCGTGTCGGCGGCCCTGGGGGAGCACCTGATCGCCTACCCCGACGACTGGGCCGCCCTGGTCGGCCCGCACGACCCCGGCGGCGTCGCCACCCGGTTGGCCGCCGCCGTCGGCGCTGACCCGGACGATCCGGTCACGGGCACGGGCGGGACCCGCGCGCACGACACCGGCTCGGCCGCGATCGAGGCCCTGCGCGCCGCGTACCGCCGCGAACTGGTGGCCGTCGCCGGACGGGACCTGGCCGGTGACCTCAGCCTGCGCGAGGTCACCGTGGCGCTGGCCGACCTGGCCGGTCACACGCTGCAGGCCGCGCTCGCCGTGGCCGCGGCCGAACTGCCCGAGGACGTCGAGGCGTGCCGGCTGGCCGTCATCGCCATGGGCAAGACCGGCGGCCGCGAACTGAACTACGTCTCCGACGTGGACGTGGTGTTCGTGGCCGAGCCGGGCGAGGTCGAGGAAGACGGGGCCGACGTCGATCGCGGATTGGCGACCGCGACAACGCTGGCGCGGGACACGATACGGATCTGCCGGGCGGTGGCGTGGGAGGTCGACGCGGCGTTGCGCCCCGAGGGCAAGGACGGTCCCCTCGTGCGCACGCTGGCCAGTCACGAGGCGTACTACGCGCGCTGGGCCAGCACCTGGGAGTTCCAGGCGCTGCTCAAGGTCCGTCCGGTCGCCGGCGCGCCGAAGCTCGGTGCCCGCTACCTGCAGACGATCGCGCCGTTCGTCTGGAGCGCCGCCGAGCGCGACGACTTCGTCGCTGACGTCCGCGCGATGCGACGGCGGGTCATCGCTCACATCCCGGCCGCGATCGCCCCGCGCGAGATCAAGCTCGGGCCGGGCGGCCTGCGCGACGTCGAGTTCGCGGTGCAGCTGCTGCAGCTCGTGCACGGCCGCGGTGACGACTCGTTGCGCGTCGCCGCCGGCACCCTGCCCGCGCTGGACGCGCTACGCGACGGTGGTTACATCGGCCGCGACGACGCGCTCAGCCTGAGTGATGCCTACACGTTCCTGCGCGCGACCGAGAATCGCCTGCAGCTGCGCAAGCTGCGCCGGACCCACGTCGTCCCCGAGGAACCGCAGTACCGCGCCTGGCTCGGCCGCGCGCTGGGTTACCGGCCCGACGCCCGCGGCGACGCGCGCGCGGTGTTCGAGTCCGAGTGGGCACTGCACGCGCGCGAGGTCCGCCGGCTGCACGAGAAGTTGTTCTACCGCCCGCTGCTCGAGGCCGTGGCGCGCGTGCCGTCGGACGGGCTGCGGTTGACGCCGCTCGAGGCCGGGCGTCGACTGGCCGCGCTGGGCTTCGCCGACCCGGCCGGCGCCCTGCGGCACATCGAGGCTCTGACTTCGGGGCTGTCGCGCCGGGCCGTGCTGCAGCGCACCCTGCTGCCCGTGTTGCTGTCCGACTTCGCCGACGCGCCCGATCCGGACGGTGGGCTGCTCGCGTACCGGCAGCTGTCCGACGGGCTCGGCGCGACGCACTGGTACCTGCGCTTCCTGCGGGACGAGGGCGCGGTGGCCTCGCGGCTGGCCTACCTGCTCGGCACCAGCAAGTACGTGGCCCGGCTGCTCGGCCGCGATCCCGAGGCGCTGCAGCTGCTCGCCGACGACGACGAGCTCCGCCCGCGCGCGGCGTCCGAGGTGGTGGCCGAGATGCAGGACTCCGCCGCCCGGCAGGCCGACCCGGACGACGCGGTCGCCGTGGTGCGCGGGGTGCGGCGCACCGAGCTGTTGCGCACCGCCTTCGCCGACCTGCTCGGGCGGCTCGACGTGACCGCGGTGTGC
>JBDTGE010000147.1:0-7330 GCA_039937575.1 Jatrophihabitantaceae bacterium | reverse complement strand
GCTGCGCACCGGAGACGTCGCCGCGATCTCGCCGCTGGGCTACCTGCGGCTGGTCGACCGGACGAAGGACCTGGTGAAGTCCGGTGGCGAGTGGATCAGCTCGGTGTCGCTGGAGAACGAGATCATGGGACACCCCAAGGTGGCCGAGGCCGCGGTGATCGCGATGCCGCACCCGAAGTGGTCCGAGCGACCGATGGCCTGCGTGGTCGTGGCCGAGGGGCAGACGCTGACCCGCGAGGAGGTGCTGGACTACTTGCGCGAACGGCTCAACTCCTGGCAGCTCCCGGACGATGTTGTGTTCATCGACGAGGTGCCCAAGACCAGCGTCGGCAAGTTCTCGAAGAAGACCCTGCGCGATCGGTTCGTCGATCACGTGCTCCCGACGGCCTGAATAGGACGATCGGCCCCTTCGGCGTGTCGCAACACTGGTCCCACTTGTCACACCGGTAACTTAGGTGGTTTGATCTCGCTACCCCCGGATGGTTCGGGGTGGGCGCGCGGGGGTCATCAAGGACTGCGCCCGAGACCGGGTGGGCTGAACCCACCTCGCCATCGGGAAGTTGCACATGACCGAACTTCGGACGACGCGTTCGCGCCGGACCTGGGCCCTGTCCGCCGCCGTCCTCGTCGCGCTCGCCGTCACGAGCGTGGTCGATCGGGCCACGGCCGCGACCGCCGGCTCGCCCTACGGTCAGCTGGCCGCGATCACCCAGGTCGGCACCAAGTCGTTCACCGTCACCGGGTGGGCCGTCGACAACGACAACACCGCGTCGCTGTACGTGGCGACCACGGTCGACGGCCGGCAGGTGTCACGCCGGCTGGCCGACCAGATCACGCCCGCCGTCCCGGCGCGCTACGGCGACCACGGCGCCGAGCACGGGTACGCCGTGACGATCTCCCTCGCGCTCGGCCGGCACACGATCTGCGTCGTCGCCGGAAACCGCGGCCCCGGCAGCAACGCCCAGATCGGCTGCAGGCGCGTGACCGTGGCGAACAACCCCACCGGCTCCCTCGACCTCATCCGCCAGATACCCGGCGCGGTCGCGGTCTACGGCACCGCGGCCGACCCGAACACCGCGGCGCCCATCGGGGTCGACATCTACGCGAACGGGAAGCGGCTGCCGGTCCGCATGACCGCGAACATCCCGACGCCGGGCAGGTTCCGGGGCGCCTACCCGCTGCCCGACGGCACGTACAACATCTGCGCCGTGGGCATCAACCTCTCGTGGGGGACGAACACCCAGCTCGGCTGCCGGCGGATCACGCTGAACTTCGACCCGATCGGCGCGCTGACCAGCCTCAAGGCGATCCCGGGTGGCTTCACCGTCTCCGGCTGGACCAGCGATGCGGACACCACCGCACCGATCTCGACCGGCATCGCCGTCGACGGCGTCAAGGTCGGCCAGACACTCGCCAACCGCGCCGGCAGCAGTCACACCGGGCACGACTTCACCGTCAGCTACCGCGTGCCGGCGGGCAGTCACACCATCTGCGGGTACTCCTACAACGTGCGCTTCGGCCGCTCACGCTCCATCGGTTGCGCGCACATCGTCCTGAACTACAGCCCGACGGTGTCGATCACCCACCTGGTGCAGACCCGGACCGGGCTCCGCGTGATCGGGCTCGCGTCCGACCCCGACACGACGGCGAGCGTGCCGGTCCAGGTGGCGCTGGACGGTGTGCCGGCCCCGCTGACGCGCGCGAACCTGGACACCAGCGGCCACGCGTACTCGCAGTACTTCACCGCCGGCCCGGGCGCCCACACCGTGTGCGTGATCGCGATCAACATCGACTACGGCACGAGCAACTCCCCGCGGCTGTGCCAGGGCATCACGCTGAACTTCGACCCGCTGGGCGCGTACGAGAAGCTCTCGCGCAGCCCGGGCGGCACCAGCGTGCGCGTCGAGGGCTGGGCGCTCGACCAGGGCACCGTGGCGCCGATCGACGTCCAGCCCACGATCGACGGCCAGGCCCTGCCGGCCCGGCCGGCCGAGCTGACCCGGACCGACGTCGCGCAGGCCCATCCCGGGTTCGGGTCGGCCCACGGCTTCTCATTCACCATTGCGGCGGACGCCGGCGAGCACACCGTGTGCGTGACCGCGCTGAACGTCGGTGCCGGCGCGGACAAGAGCCTGGGCTGCCGGATCGTCGACGCGGTCCACCCGATGCCCGCGTCGGCGCCGACCTTGATCACGGCCACGGGCGGCTACGGCGGCGCGAACGTCGCGTGGAGCCCGCCGGCGGACGACGGCGGCGCACCGGCCTCGGGCTACGTCGTGACCTCGGCGCCCGGGAACATCTCGGTGACGGTGAGCGGCACGGCCCGGATCGCGACGGTCGTCGGCCTCAAGCCGAGCACCACGTACAAGTTCACCGTCGCCGCGCAGAACGCCGCGGGCACGTCCGCGGTCGCCGCCTCGCCCGCGGTGACGACGCAGGCCAGCCCGCCGCCGCAGACCTCACCGGCTCCGGTCTCGACCAGTCGCTACATCCGCAACATCCACGGCGCCACCCCGGCTGACCTGGCGCTGATGCGGTCCGAGGGCGTCGCCGACGCCAAGGCCAACCCGTCCGGCCACGGCTACCTGATCCTGCTCGACATCGGCGGGCAGGACCAGTACGACGGCGGGGTCCTGCTGAGCGCCACGACGCGTTTCATCTCCTACGCCGACCTGGTCAACGACCTCAAGGCCTACGTGGCCGGGTACGCCAGCGCCCAACAGGCCAGCGCCCCGATCATGATCGCGATCGGCACCAACAACGACATGGACGTGACGGCGGCCGCGGGCGCGGCCTGGGCCGACAAGGTGATCGATCCCATCCTGGCCTACGCGCACGCCTTCGCCGGGATCACGATCGCCGGGGCCAACGACATCGAGCCCGGTTTCCGCGGCACGTACACCCAGACCGCCGCGTGGCTCGGCGGGTACCTTCGCGCGACCACGGCCCCCTTCGTGTTCAACGGATCGGCCGACGGCTGCGCCTGGACCGTCGCCAACCGCGGCTGCAACAACGGCTGGTCGATGGCCGGCCTGTACCGCCTGGCGGGCGGGTCCGCCCCGATCCGGACGATCAGCTTGCCGCAGATCTACAACGGCACGATGGCCGAGCAGTGGAAGTACATCTCGCTGACCGGCGTCGGTGCCCAGCAACCGCGGATCAACTTCGGCGGCGCGCTGACCGAATGGACCGCGTGCGCTCAGGAGAGCGGCTGCTCGAGCCTGCCCGGCCACACGGCGTGGCAGCAGCTGTGGACCCAGCTGCAGTCCTCGACGCCGCTGCAGGTCCGCAGCCTGCCGTACTCGACCGACCTACGGGTCGACCGGTGATCGGCCGCGGCCGATCCGGCCTGGCCACGGTGCTGGCGGCCGGTGCCCTCGCACTGACCGCCTGCGCCACCGGCTCAGGGAGCGGGCCGACCACGTCGCCGACCGGGGACAGCACGCCCAGCCTCCAGACATCGCCGCTCTCCCCGGCCCCGACCCCGCCGACCAGCCCCACTGCGACGACGTCCCCGCATTCGCCGAAGACACCGACGCCCGCGACGATCGCGACGATCGCGCCGACCGCGACCAGGCGGCCGGCGCCGTCCGGCGGCGGCACCACTGCGCCGGCCGACTACTGCACCGCCTCGCAGCTGAGGATGCGGATCCTGCCCGGCGGCGCGGAGCCGAACTACGAGATCGCCGCGGTGACGTTCACCAACACGTCCTCGTCGTCGTGCTCGCTCTCCGGGTACCCGGCCGTGCAGCTGCGGCGCGGCGGCCGGACGCTGGCGACCGCGTCGCCGGACTCGTCCAGCCCGGTTCAGGTGGTCCGCCTCGGCCCGGGCGTGCAGGCCCAGGCCCAGATCCGCGACAAGATCACCTGCCAGGCGCCGCTGTCGGACTCGATCCACGCGGTCGGGCCGGCCCCGCTCACGTCGTTGGCGATCGACTCGAGCACGTCGTACGTCCAGATGCGGGGCTGCACGGTGACCGTGGACCCCATCGCGCTCAGCTCCTGACCCCGCCCGGCAAGATGGGCCGGTGACCTACTCCGCTGACGATGACCGCTACAGCTCGATGACCTACCGCCGCTGCGGGCGCAGCGGTATCCCCCTTCCCGCGGTCAGCCTCGGCCTCTGGCACAACTTCGGTGACGATCGTCCGCTGGACGCCCAGCGCGCGATCCTGCGCCGCGCGTTCGACCTGGGCATCACCCACATCGACCTGGCCAACAACTACGGCCCGCCGTACGGCTCGGCCGAGGCCAACTTCGGTCGGGTGCTCGCGTCGGACTTCAAGCCCTACCGGGACGAGCTGTTCATCTCGTCCAAGGCCGGATGGGACATGTGGCCCGGGCCCTACGGCGACCTCGGCTCGCGCAAGTACCTTCTCGCCTCCCTCGATCAGTCACTGACCCGGATGGGTCTGGACTACGTCGACGTCTTCTACTCGCACCGCTTCGACCCCGACACGCCGCTCGAGGAGACGATGGGTGCGCTGGACACCGCCGTGCGGTCCGGGCGGGCGCTGTACGCGGGCATCTCGTCCTACTCCCCCGAGCGCACGGCCGAGGCGGCGGCGATCCTGCGCGAGCTGGGCACTCCGCTGTTCATCCATCAGCCGTCGTACTCGATGCTGAACCGCTGGGTCGAGGGTGGGCTGCTGGACACGCTGGAGTCGATCGGCGCGGGTTGCATCGCATTTTCCCCTTTGGCACAAGGGATGTTGACCTCGAAGTATCTCGACGGTGTGCCGGCTGACTCGCGGATGGCCGAGAACTCCTCGCTGTCCTCGGACCTGCTGAGCGAGCAGAACCTCACCCACATCCGCGCGCTCGACGCGATCGCCCACGGCCGGGGCCAGAGCCTGGCCCAGATGGCGCTGGCCTGGGCCCTGCGCGATCAACGGGTGACGTCCGTGCTGGTCGGCGCGTCCAGCGTCCGCCAACTCGAGGACAACGTGGCCGCCCTGGCCGTCCTGGAGTTCAGTGCCGACGAGCTGGCCGAGATCGACGCCCACGCAGTCGAGGGGGGAGTCGATCTGTGGCGCGGGAGCAGCACGTCCTGACCGAAGCCGATCGGCGGCTGTGCTGGCTGCTGATCCTCGCGCTCGCGCTCACCGGCTTCTCCATGCGAACCGCCGTCACCAGCGTCGGCGCGGTCCTCGACCAGCTCGAGTCCGGGCTGCACGCCGCCAGCGACGTCGCCGGCGTGATCACCACGCTCCCGGTCATCTGCTTCGCCGCGATCGGCGCGGTGACGCCCCGTCTGGCCCACCGGTTCGGGGCGCACCTGCTCGTCGTGTTCTCGCTCGTCGCCATGTCGATCGGCCTGGTCCTGCGGGTCGCCTTCGACTCGCTGTGGATCTTCCTGCTGTTCAGCGTGCTCGCCCTGGCCGGCGGGGCCATCGCGAACGTCCTGATGCCGACGCTGGTCAAGCGGCACTTCCCCGGTCAGATCGGCCGGATGACGGCGCTGTACACGACCGCGCTCGCGGTCGGCACCACTGCGGCCGCCGGGCTCACCGTGCCCTTCGGCGCGCTCGGATCCTCGACGGACGGATGGCGCTTCGGCCTCGGCTCGTGGGCCCTGTTCAGCGCCGTCGCGATCCTGCCCTGGCTGCCGACGCTGCGCAATGACCGCCCGGACGGGTCGCAAACGCGAGGCGTTTCGGCGACCCGGCTGCTGCACAGCCGGACGGCCTGGGCGCTGACGATCTTCTTCGCCTTCCAGTCGTTCCAGGCGTACATCGCCTTCGGCTGGTTTGCCAAGTTCCTGCACGTGCACGGCATCTCGCACGGCACCGCGGGCTGGATGGTGGCGCTGCTGTCAGCCCTGGGAATGCCGGTCTCGATGATCGTTCCCCGCATCTCGTCCCGTCACCACCGGACGGTGATCGTGGTCCTGACCGCGTGTTACCTCCTCGCCTACCTCGGGCTGGCGCTTGCGCCGGTGGGTGGCGCGTGGGTCTGGATGGCGCTCTGCGGTGTCGGCAGTGGGATGTTCCCCCTCGCGTTGACGATGATCAGCCTGCGCTCGCGGACCGCGGAGACGACGGCCGCCCTCTCGGCGTTCGTCCAGGCGATCGGGTACATCGTGGCCGGCACCGGACCGCTGCTGTTCGGGGTGCTCTACGGCGCGACGAACCACTGGGCGTTGCCGTTGACCCTGTTGTTCGTGGCGATGGTGATCGCCCTGGTCGCCGGTTGGTTCGCCGCCGCCCCTCACCACGTCGACGAGGAGCTGCGGGCGTGAGCGAGAAGTTCCTGCGGCGTAAGGACTTTCGCGTGCTGCGCTCGCTGCCGACGCGCTGGTCCGACGATGACACCTACGGGCACGTCAACAACGTCGTGCATTACCTGATGTTCGACACCGCGGTGAACGGCTGGCTGATCGAGGCGTCCGGCTGCGATATCCGCCGGCTGCCCGCGATCGGACTGGTCGTCGAGACGTCGTGCCGGTACTTCGCCGAACTGCGGTTCCCCGAAGTGGTGACGGCCGGCATCGCACTGGAGAGGCTCGGCACCTCGAGCGTCATCTACCGGCTGGCCCTGTTCGGCGAGTCGTCCGAGGAGCCGGCCGCCGCCGGCCGGTTCGTGCACGTGTACGTCTCGCGCGAGGAGCGACGTCCCGTCCCCGTCCCTCCGGAGATCCGCGCGGCCCTGGCCACGCTGGACCCGATCAGGGGATGAGCGGCGGGTACTTCGGGTCGAGCAGGCCGCGCTCGGCCAGCTGGCCGTAGAGCGGGACGGTCTTCGGGTCGTGACCCCACCAGTGGTCGCCGATCGGGTGGCCGCTGGTGTCGGCGCCGTCGCAGTGACCGAGCAGCTGGCGCTGGACCGGGGAAAGCTCGTCCCACCACGGCTGGTGGTTCGGCAGGTCGGCGACCTCGTCGCGGATCTGGATCCAGCGGTAGGTGTAGCCGATGAACGAGGCCATCCGGGTGAACGTCGAGTAGTTGTCCGAACGGGCGTGCCAGATGCGCCGGTCGAAGATGAGCGCGTCGCCGGGGTCGGCGGTCACCTCGATCGCACCGGGCGGCGGCTCGTGCTCGACGCCGCGGCTGGGCGGGCCGGGCAGCCAGTTCCGCTTGTGGCTGCCGGGGACGACCATCAGGTTGCCGCGGCCGGTCTCGGCCAGGTCGGAGAACCAGTAGGCGACCTTCACCGACAGCAACGGGCGCGGGTCGGTCTCGATCTCGCGGTTCTGCCGACCACCGTCCTGGTGCCACTCCCACCAGAAGGGGCGGGTCTCGGCCAGCGGCGGGTGGACGTCGACGTGCGAGTGGTAGATGTGCACGTTCCAGCCGAGCAGCGACCAGATGTAGCGCAGCGTGTTCGGGTG
>JBDTGE010000146.1:0-7108 GCA_039937575.1 Jatrophihabitantaceae bacterium | reverse complement strand
TCCCTGACCCCGCTGTCGGTCGCCGCCGACTCCCGGCGCCAGGGCATCGCCCGGGCCCTCGTCGCGGCCGGACTGGACGCGCTGGCCCACCGCCCGGAGCCGCTCGTCGTACTCGAGGGCAGCGCGGTGATGTACGCGAAGTTCGGCTTCCGGCCCAGCGCCGAACTCGGCATCCAGACGCCGTCCGACCTGATCCCCGACGGCGCGTTCCAGGTCGCCGCGCTGCCCGCGTACCGGCCCGACGTGCGCGGCCAGGTCATATATCCCCAGTACTTCTACGACATAGACGCCGTCGGCCCATGATCGCCACCGGCGCGCGGCGTCCATCCGTCAGCTCACGCGGGTCCAGGCACATCCACCCGAGGACTTGAACGCGTAGTCCGATGGCTGGATGTCGATGGTCGTCGGACCGCTCAGGTTGTCGTTCGCGATGATCGCATCGACGCCGTCGCCCTTGCGGTCGCGTTCGTAGTAGCAACCGCCGCCCTGCCCGTCGGTGTGGTACGTCCCGGGCTTGATCTCGGTACCGACGCGGAACGTACCGTCGGTGAACGCCACTTTGACGGCGGCGTGTCGATCACCGTCCTGGTGTCGACGTGGGTGGCGATCGTCCGGATCACGGTGGGCGTGGTCGTGACCGTGGCGCTTGCCGTGAGCGTGTCGGCTGATCAGCCGCTGACGTTCGGTCCCGCGCGCTCGATCGAGAATCGCAACACCACGCGCTTCTGCTCGAGCATCGCGGCGCGGTACTCGTCCCAGTCGGAGTGCTCGCCGGCCGACCGTCGGTAGTAGTCGACCAGCAACTCCAGGGCATCGGGCAGCGAGACGATCTCCGCGGTGCCCTCGACCTGAACCCACTCACCGAAGAACCGGTCGGTGAACGCGGCCAGCGCGACGCGTGGATCGCGGCGGACGTTATGCACCTTCATCGCGGTCTCGCGGGTGCTGATGATGACTCGCCCCTGTGCATCGATCGTCGCCGCGACCGGCGAGAGCTGCGGTCGGCCGTCCGCGCGGAACGTGGACAGGATCGCGTGGTGGTGGGTGCGCAGGAACTCCCGGGCACGGTTGGCGTCCATCAGCGCTGGAACGTTGGGACGAGCTGAGCCCGGGCCAGCGTGTGGAACACCAGGTTGAACGACACGACGGCCGCGCTGGCCTCGTCGTCGACACCGAGCGACTCGACGTCGACGGCGTGGACCACGAAGTAGTAGCGGTGCGCGATGTCGCCGTCGGGCGGGTAGGCACCGCCGTAGTCCTTGCTGCTCCAGTCGTTGCGGACGTGGAACGCGTGGCCCGGCACGCTCGCGCCGGCTGCGCCGGCACCCTGATCGAGTGAGGTCGTCGAGGCCGGGACGTCGACGAGCGCCCAGTGCCAGAAGCCGGACGGCGTCGGGGCGTCCGGGTCGTAGCAGGTGATGGCGAAGCTCTTGGTCCCGTCCGGGAACCCGCTCCAGGACAGCTGCGGCGAGCGGTTGGCGGCCGAGTCGGCGGCGCCCTCGTAGGCGTGCGCGGCGGGTAACGGCTGGCCCTCGGTGATGTCCGAACTGGTGACGGTGAACGAGCCGACCGTGGGCAACTTCTCGTACGGATCCTGGACGGCGGGACGATCGAGACTCATGGGCGCGTTCCTCCTGGGTGGTCGGCGATTCTCACTCGACCCTAGAGTGAAACGCACAGACGTGGGGACGGAGGGCCGATGAGTGCAGCACCGCTGCTCGTGGGGCTGGGTGGCTCGACCGGACCGTCGTCGCTCACCGGACGGCTGCTGCACGACTGCCTGAAGCGGGGCGAGGACCGGGGCGCTCGCACGATCGCGTTCGACGGGCCGCAGCTGGCCGAGTTGTCGATCTTCAGCCCGCACGGCGGGGAAGTCAACGACGTTGCCGTCGCGCTGGTCGAGGCGGTACGCCAGGCCGACGCGGTGGTCATCGCCACGCCCGGCTACCACGGCGGCATGTCCGGGCTGGTGAAGAACGCGATCGATCACCTGGAGTGGCTGCACGAGGACTCGCGCCCGTACCTGGACGGCCGCGCCGTCGGTGTGATCGTGTCGGCCGCGGGCTGGCAGGCGTGCGGCACCACGCTGGTCTCGGTCCGCTCGGCCATCCACGCGCTCCGCGGTTGGCCCACCCCGTTCGGGGTGACGGTGAACTCGGCCGAGCAGGGGCCCGAGGACGCCACGGTGGCCGGCTCGCTGGAGATCCTGGCCGGTCAGCTCGTCGACTTCACGTCGTGGCAGGCGGCCGCCCGAGCGTCGGCGCGTTGAGCCGCAGGCGGCGCTGTTCGATGATCAGGCAGCGGTTCTCGACGTAGAGCAGGCCGGCGTCCTCGGCGATCTGCCGGGACTCCTCGGATGCGATGTGCAGCTGCAACCACAGTGCGGTGGCGCCGGCCGCAACGGCCTGGCGGGCGATGTCGGGCGTGCGCGCGGACGGCCGGAACACATCGACCAGACCGATCGGTTCCGGGATGTCCGCCAGCGTGCGGTACGTCTTCTCGCCGAGGATCTCCTTGGCGTGCGGGTTGACCGGGATGATCCGCCAGTCGTGTTCCTGCATGTGCAGGGGAACGTAGTGCGCGGCCTTGTCGGCGGCGTTGCTCGCGCCGACGAAGGTGATGGTGTCGTACGTCGTGAGGATCTGCTCGACGGTCGCGTCCATGGCGGTCATGGCTCCACATTAGGCTCGGCGCCATGATCGGTCCCGGCACCCTGCAGTGGCAGCCGGACTACTCCGAACTCGTCGCGGCGCCGGTCGCGACCGCGATCGCGCAGGCAGGTGTCGACGTCCTGGCCGCGCCGATCGATCCGTCGCTGGCCGACACCGCGGAGTTCTGCGAGCACTACGGGGTGGCCCTGCAGGTCTCGGCCAACTGTGTCGTCATCGCCGGCCGGCGCGGGGACACCGTCTCGTACGCCGCGTGCGTCGTGCTGGCCACGACCCGGGCCGACGTGAACGGTCTGGTGCGGCGCCGGTTGGACGCGCGCAAGGCGTCCTTCGCCCCGATGGACGAGGCGGTTGCACTGTCCGCAATGGAGTACGGGGGCATCACCCCGATCGGGGTGCCGTCGAACTGGCCGGTGCTGGTCGACGCCGCCGTGCTCGCGCAGGACGTGGTCGTCATCGGCAGCGGGCTGCGCCGCTCGAAGCTTGCGATCGCCTCGGCCGAGCTGGCCGGACTACCCGGGGCCGAGGTCATCGACGGTCTGGCCCGCTGACCGGAACGACCGCGACCGTGCCTCGGATCAGGCGCCCGGCGCCTGTCGGTGACCGTCCGTAAGGTTGCTCGCATGGCTGATCGACCACTCACCCTGATGGCGGTGCACGCGCACCCCGACGACGAGGCGACCGGCACCGGTGGTGTGCTGGCCCGGGCCGCGAGCGAGGGGATCCGCACTGTCCTGGTCACCTGCACGGACGGGGCGTGCGGCGACGGCCCGGACGGTGTGAAGCCCGGCGATCCGGGCCACGATCCGGCCGCGCTCGTCGCCCTGCGCCACGTCGAGCTCGAACGCAGCTGCGCGCTGCTCGGGATCAGCGATCTGGAGATGCTGGGGTACGCCGACTCCGGGATGATGGGCTGGCCGGCGAACGATGCGGCCGGCTCGTTCTGGTCGACCCCGGTCGAGGCCGCGGCGGAGCGGCTGCGCGGGTTGATCGAGCACTACCGGCCGGACGTGGTGCTCACCTACGACGAGAACGGCTTCTACGGCCATCCCGACCACATCCAGGCCCATCGCATCACCATGGCCGCCGTCCAGGCGAGTGCGTTCCCGGCCAAGCTCTACTGGACCACCGCGCCCCGTTCGATGATGGCGGCGTTCGAGCAGATGGCGCGCGAGTTCGGTGAGGGCTGGGACGAGCCCGAGTCCGGTCCCGACGAACCACGGCCGGAGATCGGGCTGCCGGACGAGCAGATCACGACCTGGGTCGACACCACGGCGTTCGGCGGGCAGAAGTACGACGCGCTCGCGGCGCACGCCAGCCAGACCGACAACCTCTTCTTCCGGCGGATGGGCCGGGAGCGCTTCACCGAGCTGATGGGCGTCGAGACGTTCCTCCGGGTCCGCGACTCGACCGGTGCCGCCCTGCCGGAGGACGACCTGTTCGCCGGCCTGCGCTGACCCAGCTGCGCTGACCCAGCCGCCCTGACCTGGCATCGGCCGGGCACCGGGCCGTCGTCGACCGCTCGACGGTCCTTTGGGTTGACTAATTACCTCACGCGTGAGTTAGTTTGGTCACACCCGGTGAGGAGTGGCGAGGATGACCGATGCGCGGCTGCGGCTCGAGGACCAGCTCTGCTTCGCGCTCTATGCCGCCACGAACGCGATCACCCGCGCCTACCGCCCGCTGCTGCGTGAACTCGGCATCACCTACCCGCAGTACCTGACGCTGATGGCGTTGTGGCAGCACCGAGCCGGCACGGTCGGCGAGCTCGCCCAGCGGCTGGACCTGCCGGCCCACGCCCTGACGCCCGTGTTGCGGCGGTTGGAACAGGCGGGGCTGCTCGTGCGTCGGCGCAACGGCATCGACGGCCGGTCGGTGCTGGTCGGGCTCACGCCGGCCGGCGTCGAGCTCGAGGCGCGCGCGGCAGCCGTGCAGCGCACCGTCGTGTGCGCCACTGGGCTATCCACCGACGCTCTCGCCGCCCTGCGCGGCGACTTGCACGATCTCGTCGACGACATGCGCGCAACTGCCGCAGGTCTGCATCCAATGGAAGGGAAAGCATCATGACCGCGAACGTTCCCGATACCCGGCGGCTCGCGCCGGAGGCCGATCCGGCAACCGCCCCCCAGGTGCACTCGGCCGACGCGCCGCTCTACGAACGTCTCGGCGGCTGCTACGGCATCGCGGGCGCCGTCGACGTGCTCGTCGACCGGCTCTTTCAAAACGTCAAGGTGAACGCCAACGAGAAGGTTCACGAGCACCACGGAAACCCGGCGAACGCCGCCGGCTACAAGTTCCTGGTCACCGCCTGGTCGATCGAGGCCACCGGTGGCCCGAAGTGCTACATCGGCCACGACATGACCGTTGCGCACGAGCATCTGAGCATCGACAAGGACGGCTTCGACGCCGTCTACCTGGAGATCGAGGCGACCCTCTTCTACCTCGGCGCCCCCGCGCAGGAGATCGACGAGTTCATGAAGATCATCGAAGGCTACCGCTCGCAGGTAGTCTCCCAGCCGTAGCGATCACCGACTCGCTCCGCCGGCGACAGCGATCAGGCGGCGACACCGATCAGGCGTCGATCCGGACCAGCACGTTGCGCAGGTGCTCGGCCAGGCCGTGGGCGTTGGCGATGTCGTGGCTGCTCCAGCGGCGGGGGGTGCGGTGGGCCAGTTCGAGCACGCCGATCGGGAGGCCGCCGCTGCACAGCGGGATGAGCAGCAGGCTGGCGTGGCCGAGGCGGGCCAGCAGCTCCTGTTCGGCCGGGTCGCTGAGCGGGTCGTTGAGGTGGGCCTCGATGCTCACGCCGGTTCGCAGCGCCAGGCCGGTCGCCGGGAAGTCGGCGACGGCGTAGCGCTGCGGGTCCAGGTCCTTGCCGCTGATCGCGACCTCGCGCAGGCATTGGTCCTCGCCGAGCACGGACACGCCGATGATGTCGACGTCGAGCTGGGCTCCAGCCCGGCCGATCGCGTCGTGCAGATCGGCGTGCTCGGCGACGTTGGCCAGCGCCGCGGTGATCGCGTGCATGTCCCGCGTCTGGGCGGCCGGGTGACCCACCGGTGCGGGCCGGCGCAGCAGCTGGCGGCGTCCGGCCACGCAGGTCTGGGTGACGATGCAGGGGACCGAGTCCAGCTCGGTGGTCGGGCTGCCGATCGCGTACCCCTGGGCGTAGTCGACGTCGAACTCGGCGAGCGCGCTCAGGTCGTCGATGCGCTCGACCCCCTCACCGATCACCGCCGCGCCGAGCCGGTGCGAGAGGCCGACGAGCGCTTCGAGCACGGCGCTCTGCGCGATGCTGTCCCGGACGCCGGCGATGATCTGCCGGTCGACCTTGACGAAGTCCGGACGCAGCGTGGCCAGCCGCAGCAGCCCGGCGTACCCCGTGCTCACGTCGTCAATGGCGATCTCGGCGCCGCGGCGACGCAGGCAGGCGAGCTCGTCGCTGAGCTGCATCGGGCTGCTCGCCCGGTGCTCGGTGACCTCGATGATCACGCCGGTCAGGTCCTCGGGCCAGCACGCGGCGACCAGCGGATGGGTCATCACGTCCGGGCTCACGTTTACGGTCAGCCGCATGCCGTCCGGCAGCCGATCGCGCGCGCCGAGGGCGGCCCGCAGGCACGCGGCCTCGAGCTCGACCCCGCGGCCGCCGGCGTGCGCCGCGGCGAAGATGTCTTCGGGTTCGTCGTCGGCCCGGCCCGGGAAGCGGGCCAGGGCCTCGGCCGCGTACAGCGCCCCGGTGGCGACGTCGACGATCGGCTGCACGTGGATCTCGATGCTGTCCCACGTCGGGATCGCGCGCGGGCCGACCACCCGCAGTCGGTGGTGGGACGTCGTCACGGGCTGGGCCATGGCACTCTCCGGATCCGGCTTCCCCCGAAGCGGTAAAATCTCACATAAATCTAACAGCTAGGCACCTGAACGTCGACCGGAGCGTGAGAGCAGATCCACAGCCGGCGCTGGCAACGTGCGGGCCATGGCAGCACACGCTCACGACCGGACCCGCGAGGCTGCGGTGAAGGTCCCCGCGATCACGGCCTACTTCTGGCTGGTCAAGGCCCTGACCACGGCGTTCGGCGAGTCGGCGTCGGACTTCATGGTCCACAGCATGAGTCCGGTGGTGGCGGTGTTGATCGGGTTCCTCGCGTTCTCGGCCGCGCTGCTCCTCCAGCTGCGTGCACCGCGTTACGTCGCCGGCCGGTACTGGTTCGCCGTCGCCATGGTCGGCGTGTTCGGCACGATGGCCGCCGACGTTCTGCACGTCGGCCTCGGGGTGCCGTACCTGGTGTCGACGATCCTGTTCGTCCTCGTGCTGGCCGCCGTGTTCGTGACGTGGCAGGCCACCGAGCACACCCTGTCGATCCACAGCATCAACACGGGGCGGCGCGAGCTGTTCTACTGGGCCGCGGTCGTCTCGACGTTCGCGCTCGGCACGGCAACCG
>JBDTGE010000145.1:0-5351 GCA_039937575.1 Jatrophihabitantaceae bacterium | reverse complement strand
GTCCCGCATCACCAACGACATCGGCGGCATGGAGTCGGACGTCACCTCGACGGCGACCTCGATCGCCTCGAACCTGACCGCCGCCGTCGCGACCGCGGTCGCCATGGCCGCGCTCTCCTGGCGCCTGTCCCTCATCTCGCTGGTCGTCATGCCACCGGCGATCTACCTGACCTGCAAGGTCGCCCGCATGCGCCGCGCGATCACCGCCGAGCGCCAGCGCGAACTGGCCGACCTGAACGTCACGATCGAGGAAGGGCTGTCGATCAGTGGCGTCCAGTTGAGCAAGACCCTCGGCACCGGGCCCGCGCTGGTCGCGCGCTTCACCGCGTCATCGGCCCGGCTGATCGACCTGGAGCTGCGTTCGGAGCTGGCCGGGCGCTGGCGGATGGCGACGATGAGCATCGTGTTCGCCGCAATCCCCGCGATCATCTACCTCAGCGCCGGCCTGCCCGCCACGTCCGGAGCGATGACCCTGGGCACGCTGGTCGCCTTCACCGCCCTGCAGTCCGGACTGTTCCGCCCGTTGATGGGCCTGCTGAACGTCGGCGTCTCCCTCACCAGTTCGCTCGCCCTGTTCGCTCGCATCTTCGAGTACCTCGACCTGCCGGTGGACGTCGACGATCCGGCCGAGGCGGTGCGGATCGAACCAGGTCAGGTCGCCGGGCATGTGCGGTTCGAGGACGTCACCTTCAGCTACGACGGCAGCGACACCGCCGCGGTGGCCGGGATCAACCTCGACGTGCCGGCCGGGACGACGCTGGCGCTGGTCGGCGAGACCGGGTCGGGCAAGAGCACGCTGGCCGCGCTCATCGCCCGGCTGTACGACCCCGGGGCCGGCCGGATCACCATCGACGGCATCGATCTGCGGGACCTGAGGCTGGCCGACCTGGCCCAACTGGTCGGCGTCGTCAGCCAGGAGACCTACCTGCTGCACACCACCGTCCGCGAGAACCTGCGCTACGCCAAGCCGAACGCGACCGACACCGAGATCGAGGACGCCGCCCGCGCCGCGCAGGTGCACGAACTGATCGCCGGACTGCCCGATGGTTACGACACCGTGGTCGGTTCGCGCGGGCACCGCTTCTCCGGCGGCGAGAAGCAGCGCATCGCGATCGCCCGAACGCTGCTGCGCAATCCCCGCGTGCTCGTGCTGGACGAGGCCACCAGCGCGCTGGACAACGAGACCGAGCGCGCCGTCCAGTACGCATTCGACCAGCTCGCCGAGGGCCGGACCACGATCACCATCGCCCACCGGCTGTCGACGGTCCGCGACGCCGACCAGATCGCCGTGATCGACCAGGGTCGGGTCGTCGAGGTCGGAACGCACAGCAGCCTGATCGAGGACAACGGGCGCTACGCCACGCTTGCCGCCTGAGTGGCCGCCGGGCGAGCGGCACCTATCCTCAGCGGCATGAGTCCGCAGTCGACCTCGGCGCCGATCGCCTCCGCTCGTACCCTGGTGGCGTCCCTGATGGCCGCGCTGGTGGTCATCGGGCTGGTGCTCAGTTTCGTGGTCACGTCCGGAGCGCGCCGACCGGGCGAGACGATGCCGGTCTGGCCCTACGGGGCGGTTCTCGCCGTCGGTGCTCTCGCCGCGTTGCTGATCTTGGTCGCCGGCTACCGCGTGAGCCCGGTTCCGCCCGGTCTGGACGCGGCCGAAGCCCGCAAGAGCGGTGTCGCCGCGTTCATGCAGTCAACGATGATCCGGTTGGCGCTCAGCGAGTCGGTGGCCTTCGTGTCGATCGTGCTGATGTTCAGCGCCCGGCCCCGATCGGTGCAGATCTACTACCTCGGTGGGGCGGCCACCCTGGTCCTGATGGCCTACCACGTGTGGCCCGGGCAGCGGGTGATCGAACGCGTCCAGCAGAACCTCGATCGCGACGGTGGACGCTCCGACCTGGCCTCGGTACTGGCGGGTCAAGCCTATTGAACATGCGTTCGGATTTTGCGACCGTGTTCTCGTGTCGCCCCGCGAACGCATCCTGCACGCCGACCTGGACTCGTTCTACGCATCGGTCGAACAGCGCGACCATCCGGAGCTGCTCGGACGCCCGGTGATCGTCGGCGGGGGAGTAGTCCTGGCCGCGAGCTACGAGGCCAAGGCGTTCGGGGTGCGCTCGGCGATGAGTGGCGCCGAGGCGCGGCGACGGTGTCCTCAGGCCGTCGTCGTGCCGCTTCGGTTCGAGGCCTATTCGGCCGCCAGCAAGGCGGTGTTCGAGGTCTTCCACGACACGACGCCGCTGGTCGAACCGATGTCGATCGACGAGGCGTTCCTGGACGTCGGCGGCCTGCTGCGCGTGTCCGGCACTCCGGTGCAGATCGCGCAGCAGCTGCGTGTGGCGGTGCGCGAGCGGGTCGGGCTGCCGATCACCGTCGGCGTCGCTCGCACCAAGTTCCTGGCCAAGGTCGCGAGTGCGGTCGGCAAGCCGGACGGCCTGCTGCTCGTCCCGGCCGATCGTGAACGCGAGTTCCTGCATCCGTTGCCGGTCGAACGACTGTGGGGCGTCGGGCGGATCACCGCCACCAAGCTGCGCGAGCGCGGGATCACGACGGTCGGCGAGGTCGCCGAGCTCGAGCAGCGCTCGCTCGTCGCCCTGCTCGGCCCCGCGTCCGGCCGTCACCTGCACGCGCTGGCCCAGCTGCGTGATCCCCGTCCGGTTCAGCTCGGGAGGCGGCGACGATCTATCGGTGCGCAAAGGGCGTTGGGCCACGCTCGCCTCTCACCCCAGGACGTCGACGCCACGCTCATCACGCTGGTCGACCGGGTGTCCGGGCGCCTGCGGACGGCCGGACGCCTGGCGCGCACGGTGGTCCTGCGGCTGCGCTTGGATGACTTCTCCCGGGTGACCCGCTCGCACACACTGCCGCGCGCGACCGACGACACCGCCGAACTGCTCGCGGCTCTGCGAACGCTACTCTGCGCCGCCGGACCGCTGATCGGTGCCGGTGGGCTCACGTTGCTCGGGGTCGCGATCGCCAACCTCGAGGACACCGACTGCGTCCAGTTGGAGCTGCCGTTCGGGCGCGACGTCACCGGACTCGACACCGCCGTGGACGGCATCCGCGAACGCTTCGGGGGCCGGTCGATCACCCGCGGCGTCCTGCTTGGACGCGATCCCGGGCTGACCGTCCCGCTCCTGCCGGACTAGCGCCGATGGATACCCCTTCAGCCACACCAACGTGTGGCTGAAGGGGTATTCATCGCGGCCCGACTACACGTACTCGACGAGCAGCTGCTGCAGCTGCGTGCGCCGCGGCAGCGTCCCGATCTGGCGGACGGCGTGGGCCAGCATCGGCCCAGCGGCGTGGACGATCGACAGGTGTCGCTGCGCGCGGGTCATCGCCGTGTAGACCAGCGGGCGCGACAGCATGCCGCCGGCCTCCGGCGGCACCACGACCACGACCGCCGGGAACTCCGAGCCCTGCGCCCGGTGCACCGTGAACGCCCAGCCGTGGACCAGGTCGCCCAGCGCCTTGCCCTTGACCTCGGCCGATCCGGACGCGAACTCGACGGTCACCGCCCCACCACCGGAGAGCGCCGAGACCACGCCGACCTCGCCGTTCGCGTAGCCGACCGGCTCGGCCTCGAGGTGGTTGGCCGTCGCCACGACCCGATCGCCGACGTCGAAGCGGCCCTTGCCGTTGCCGGGGTTGAGCCGGGCCTTCAGCGCGGCGTTCAGGGCGAGCGTTCCCGCCCCGCCGCGGTGCACCGGCGTGACCACCTGGACCTGGTCCGAGGCGATGCCGAGGGCGCGGGGGATCGAGTCGGTGACCAGCTGCACGACCCGATGCGCGGCGTCGGCCGAGCCGCGGGCCAGGACGACGACGACCTCATGCGTCGGGTCGTCGACGGGCGGCAGCTCGCCCTCCCGGACGGATCGGGCCAAGCGGGCGATCGTGCCGCCCTCGTCCTGGCGGTACAGGGTCTTCAGCTCGGTCACCGGAACCGTCCCCGAGTCGATCAGGTCACCGAGCACGCGGCCGGGGCCGATCGAGGGCAGCTGGGCCGCGTCGCCGACGAAGACCAGGTGGGCGCCGTCGCTGCACGCGGTCAGCAGCGCGTCTGCCAGCTCGACGTCCAGCATCGACGCCTCGTCCACGACGATGACGTCCTCGTCCAGCGGCCACTGCTCGTTGCGCGCGAAACCGCCGTCGAAGGTGACGTCGTCGCCGCTCTGGCGGGCCTGTGCGCCGAGCAGCCGGTGCAGCGTGGAGGCCGGTGTGTCGCACAACTCCTCGAGCCGCTTGGCGGCCCGTCCGGTCGGAGCGGCCAGGGCCACCGTCTTGCCCGCCTTCTCGGCCAGCGTGACCAGGGTGGCCACGGTGCGACTCTTGCCGGTGCCGGGCCCGCCGGTCAGCACGCTCACCCCGGCCTCGAGCGCGGCGTGCACGGCGGCCCGCTGCGCGTCATCGAGCGTCTTGACGTCCCGGCGCTTGTAGTCGGCCGTGACCGGCTCGGCCGTCGCGACCAACCGGGCGATGCCCTGCGCGATCCCGTCCTCGGCCTGGACGTATCGGGCCAGCCCGAGCTGCGGGTCGTCGGTGCCGATCGGCAGGACCGCGCCGGACCGCACTGCGGCCTTTATAGCACCGTCGCCGTCGCCCACCCCGAACTCGCGCAGCGCCGGCCCGACCAGGTCCGGCGGCGAGAGCGTGTGGCCGTCGCGGGCCTGCCGGTTCAGGACGTACCCGACCAGCGCACGGCCCCGTCGCGGATCCTCACGCTCGACGCCCGGGATGCAGGTTCGGGCCAGCCGATCGGCGTCCGCGGGCGTCACGCCGTAGACGGCGAGCAGCTGCCACGGGTCATCGCGTAACGCCCTCGCCGCGCCGGGACCGAACGCGTCCACCGCGCGTCCGGCGAGCTTGGCGTCCAGGCCGGCCGGGACCAACAGGGCGACGACGTCATATGCCGGTCCGGCGGCGATGTAGGCCGAAAGCAGCCGGCCGGCCCGGGTCGGGCCGACCTTGGGCAGCGCGGCCAGGTTGGTCGCGCTCACGTCCTCGGGCCCCTCGATGCCCGCGTCGCCCAGCGCTGCCGCGAGCACCGGACCGAGGCCGGGCCAAAGGCGAGCCAGGCAGAACGCGGTGAAGACCGGGTCTGACGTACTCAGCTCACGTCCTCCGGATACCCGACCGGCGGGGCGGACACATCATCGAGCGCGTCGCGGATCTCGTTCGGCAGGGCGATCGTGTCGCAGGCCAGGGCGGCGGTCAGCTGACCGAGCGTCCGCGCCCCGAGGATCGGTGCCGTGACGCCCGGCTGGTCGCGGACCCAGGCCAGCGAGACCGCCACCGGTGAGGTGGCGAGCCCGTCGGCCGCCGTCGCGACGGCCTCCACGATGCCGCCC
>JBDTGE010000144.1:0-2112 GCA_039937575.1 Jatrophihabitantaceae bacterium | reverse complement strand
CCCCGGGAATCGCCCACCACGACGGCTTCGGCGGCTTCGGCTCAGTCACCGGGGCAGCGTAGCTGTCCCGGTTGTGCCGCGGATCAGTCACTCGGCCGATCGGCACCGACGCGGTGAGTGCCGCGGGCGGGCACGGTCAACGCGTCGAGGTAGTCGCGATGGGCCTGCATCGATTCGGGCGTGTCCAGCGGACCGGGCGGTCGGGCGCGCCGCTCGGCCCACCAGACCCACAGCGCCGCGAGCGCGGTCGCGACGATCGGAACCGACAGCCACCACGCCCATGCCATGATCGCGACGCTACCGCCGTAGCTGTGTTCACCCTGCGCGCAACGCGGAACGCCGAGCACACGTTGCGCGTCGCTACTACCGTGAACCCAATGAGCACTCCGTCGAATCCATTCGGCTTCGGACCTGGGTCCGGCGGTCCGGACGACTTCTCCGCCCAGATGCCACTGTTCGCCGAGCTGCAGAAGCTTTTGTCGTGGTCCGGTGGCCCGGTGAACTGGGATCTGGCCAAGCAACTGGCCGTCTCGACCCTCGGCGGCGCGAACGCCCCGGTGGACCCGGCCACGCGCGTCGAAATCGCCGACGCCGTGCGCTTGGCCGATCTGTGGCTGGACGAGGTCACCGAGCTGCCCTCCGGCGTCACGAGCGTCGAGTCTTGGACGCGCCTGGACTGGCTGGACAAGACGCTTCCGGTCTGGTCGGCGTTGTGCGAGCCCGTTGCCTCGCGCGTCGTCGCCGCCATGTCCTCGGCCATTCCTGCCGAACAGCTGCAGGCGCTGGGCGCGGGCAACCCGATCGCCGGGATCATGAACCAGGTCGGCGGGTTGATGTTCGGCGCCCAGGTCGGCCAGGGCCTCGGCGCGCTCTCGCGCGAAGTCGTCGGCGCCACCGACATCGGCATCCCGCTCGGCCCGAACGGCGTCGCGGCGCTCGTACCGGAGAACGTGGCCGAGTTCGGCGAGGGGCTCGAGCGTCCGGTCGAGGAGGTGCGGCTGTACCTCGCGCTGCGCGAGGCCGCCCACCAGCAGCTGTTCGGCCACGTCCCGTGGCTGCGCCAGCGCCTGCTGGAAGCGGTCGACAGCTACTCGCGCGGAATCACCGTCGACATGTCCGCGATCGAGCGGGCCATGGGCGAGGTCGACCCGACCAACCCCGAGAGCGTGCAGAACGCCCTGGCCGGTGGGATGTTCGAGCCGGAGACCACGCCCGAGCAGCAGTTGGCGCTGCGCAGGCTGGAGACGCTGCTGGCCCTGGTCGAGGGCTGGGTCGACGCGGTGGTCGCCGCGGCGGCCGGCGAGCGGATGCCCGGCGCCGATGCGTTGCGTGAGGCGTCCCGCCGCCGCCGAGCAACCGGTGGCCCGGCCGAGTAGACGTTCGCCACGCTGGTCGGACTCGAACTGCGACCACGCCGGCTTCGCGAAGCGGCGGCCCTGTGGTGGAGCGTGACCGAGAAGCACGGCGTGAGCGGACGCGACGCCCTCTGGGCCCACCCCGACCTGCTGCCGAGCGCGGACGATCTCGACGATCCGCTGGGCTTCGCCGACACGATGGGCAGCGCGGCGGACCTGCTGGCACCGACCGATGACCCGCCCGCCCTGGACGCGACCGACGAGCCGACCGAGGGCGACAGCCAGCCCGGCTAGGGCGTCGGCTAGGCGGGACCCTCGCCGTCATCGGCCAGATCCGCGGCTAGGTCGTCGGCCAGGTCGTCGGGGAAGGACAGCCCGGCCGCGGCGCTGATGCCGTCGAGGTACCCGCGCGCCCGTTCGGTCCGCGGGTAGTGCTGGACGAGCGCCCAGAACTGTGGCCCGTGGCCGGCCTCGAGCAGGTGCGCGAGTTCGTGGACGAGCACGTAGTCCTGCACCCAGGTCGGCATCTCCCTCAGCCGTTCGGACATCCGGATCGTGCGGTCGACCGGCGTGCACGACGCCCACCGGGTGCGCATGTTGGCGACCCAGCGCACGCTCGCCGGTCGCGCGCGGCCGTCGAGATAGGCCCGGGACAGCTCGTCGGCGCGACGGGACAGCCCGGCGTCGCCGGCTGTTCGGCGCCGACCCGCCCGGCTGCCGGTGTCCAGGCGCGCGACCATCTTGGCCACCCACTGCG
>JBDTGE010000143.1:0-6357 GCA_039937575.1 Jatrophihabitantaceae bacterium | reverse complement strand
GAAGACCGACGCCAACCTGGCCTTCGTCGAGCGGTACGAGGCCCGCTTCGGTCCAGAGGGGCCGGCGCTGAATGTGTACGGCGAGTCCTGCTACGAGGGCCTGACGCTGTTGTCCACGCTCGCCCGGCGCTCGGCGACGCTGCATCCGGCCGACCTGGCGGCCGTCTCGGAGGGCGCGAGCTTCCAGGGCGCTCGGGGCGAGCTGACCGTTCACCGTCGACACGTGGAACAGTCGGCGCACCTCGCGGTGGCCGACGGGCTGGAGTTCCGGATCGTTACGTCGTTCTGACCTGGATCGAGCTAGTCGACAGAATCCTTTCCGTTTCAAGCTTTGCGGAGTAACGTCCTGGCCGTCGAGATGAAATGACCGTCGAGCCGGCCGAGGATTGACGATGGCTGAAGCTGTTGCACCGACCGCTGCACCGGGGCTGCGCAAGGATGCGATCGGGTTGCGCGAGGTGCTCTTTCAGAGCATGACCGACATGGCGCCGGGCGCCGCGATCGCCGCGTCGATCCCGTTCGGTGTCGGCTACGCCGGAGGGGCGTTGCCGCTGTCGGTGCTGATCGCCATGGTGGCGTGTCTGCTGACCGCCTTCTGCATCGGCGAACTGGCCAAGAACCTGCCGGGCGCCGGCTCACTCGGCCTCTACGTGTCACAAGGCCTACACACGGGCCTGGGGTTCCTCACCTCCTGGGGCTACCTGTTCATCGGCCTGCTCATACCGCCGCTGGTGCTGCTGCAACTCGGCTTCACGACGGCCTCGACCATCCACTCCGAATGGTCCAGCTACCCGGCCAACCTGTGGTGGCCGTGGACAGTCGTCGGCGCCCTCATCGTGGTGGCGGCCGGCCTGTACGGCATCCGGACCTCGGCCCGACTGGGTACCGTGCTCGGGCTGTTCGAGATCGCGGTGTTCCTGGTGCTGGCCGTGTTCCTGGTCGTGCACGCCGGCAAGCACAACACCCTGGCGGTGTTCGGAACGAAGTACACGCCCACCGGCTTCCGCGGCACGACCGGCGTCATCGGCGGGTCGGTGTTCGCGTTGCTCGGCTTCGGTGGCTTCGAGGGCGCGACACCCCTTGCCGAGGAGGCCCGCGACCCACGCCGCACCATCCGGCGTGCCGTGATCGGCGCGACGCTGCTCATCGGCCTGCTGTACGTGTTCACGACCTACGCCGTCGACGTCGCGTACGGGCCGGCCAAGTTCGACACCTTCTCCACGTCGGGCGCCAACTCATGGCAGGGTCTGGCCCGTTCCCTCTACGGCATCTTCTGGTTCTTCGTATTCCTGGCCATCGTCAACTCCACGATCGCGAACTCGAACGCCGGTGTGAATGTCGCCAGCCGCACCGGTTATGCGATGGGTCGTATCGGCGCGTTGCCGTACTGGTTCGCCCGAGTCAGCCTGAAGAACCGGTCACCCTACGTCGCGATCCTCGTCACCGGCGCGCTGACTCTGGTGATCTCGCTCGCTCTGGGCGCCAAGTACAACCCGACCAACGCGTTCGGCATTGTCGGTAGCGCTCTGGTCATCATGCTGGTTTCCGTCTACATGATGGTGGACATCGCATGCATCGGCTATTTCCTCCGTCGTCGCAGACAGGACTTCAACCCGATCTCGCACATCGTGGTACCGGTGCTGGGAATCGCCGCGTTCGCACCCGGCTGGCTGTTCGCGGTGGGCTGGAATCCGTTCGGGTGGTCGTTCATCGCCTCGCTGACCTACCCCTCCTCGCTCGCCGTGCGCGGGGCCGTGATCTGGATGATCCTGGGCCTGATCTATCTGCTCGTCCTCTACGCGGTCAAGCCGGCACGCGTCGTGGAGATGGCTCGCGTGCACCTTGACGAAGAACCCGAACCAGTCGGGGCGCCCCCGCATGGGTGACCCGGTAGTACGCACCTTCCGCCCCGACGCCTCGCAGTACGTCTGGACGTTCGGCGGTGCTCCGCCGCTCGCACGAATAACTCCCGGGACGATCTTGGAACTGTTCACCGAGGACTGCTTCGCCGGACGGGTTCGCGGCGTCGACGACCTGGTGTCGGAGGTCTGCGAGTTCCCCTACGTCAACCCACAGACCGGCCCCTTCTACGTCGAGGGCGCCGAGCCCGGCGACACCCTGGCCGTCCATTTCATCTCGATCAAGCCGGCCCGTGACTGGGCCGTCTCGACGACCGTCCCCCTGTTCGGGGCACTCACCTCCACCCACGTGACGGCCACCCTGCAGGACCCGCTACCTGAGGTCGTGTGGATCTGGCAGCTCGATCGCGCGCGAGAGCTGTGCCGTTTCGAGTCACGCTTCGGCGACTGGCAGGTCGACCTTCCGATGGTGCCGATGCACGGCACCGTCGGCGTGGCGCCGGCCAACCTCGAGGTTCGCTCCGCTCTCGTTCCTGACGCGCACGGCGGCAACATGGACACGCCGGAGATGCAGGCCGGCGTCACGTGCTACCTGGGCGTCAACGTCGAGGGCGCACTGTTCTCCGTCGGTGACGGACACGCGCGCCAGGGCGAGGGCGAGACGTGCGGGGTCGCGGCCGAATGCGCGATGGACACGGTGCTCGTCCTGGACCTCATCAAGGGCACGCCATGCCCGTGGCCGCGACTGGAGTCAGACACGCACATCATCACCACCGGGTCGGCGCGACCACTCGAGGACGCATTCCGGATCGCCCAGTCGGAGCTGGTGCATTGGCTCGAGAGCGACTACGGCTTGCACACGCTCGACGCCTATCAGCTCGCCTCGCAGACCGTCGAATCACCGCTGGCCAACGTCGTCGACACCAACTACACCTCGGTCGCCAAGCTCAACAAGCAGTGGCTACCGAAGCATCCGGCGATGGACGGCGCCCACGCCCGGCTCACGGAACTCGCCCGCAGCTATCGCAGCGCCCACAGCTGACCGTTCCCGCCGGAGGCCGTATGCCCAACGGCCCGCAGGGCGGCCCCGAGTTCGGTTGATGGCGGGGCGGTCCCGGACTTAGCTGATGGTGGCGGCCTCGCCGGGCCAGAGAGTGTCAGCCGCGCGGGCGAAGGCAGTCATCGCATTGGCGAGGGCGGCTTGTTCCTCGGGAGACAGTCGCGCAAGGACGGCGGCCAAGTCGCGTCGACGTCGCGCGTTGACGGTGCGCACCGCGCGTCGTCCGGCGCCGGTGAGCGTGAGGCGGGTTTCGCGACGGTTCTCCGGATTGACCGAGCGCTCGAGCAGCCCGGCGGACTCGAGGCGGTCGACCATCCGTAGCGCGGTCGAGGGGGCAACGTCCAACGCGGCTGCGAGCACGGTCAGATTGGTGGCGGTCCCGGACAGGACGACGAGCATCCGATACTGCGGCAGCGTCACGCCCTGGGCGCCGGCGATCGAGCGGGCCGACACCGCGACGAGTGCCCGGGACGAGGCGAGCACGGCATCGACCGCCTCGTCCAGTGAGCGTGAGGTCGGCACAGGGCGTTTTGCTTGCATGCGCTAATCGTTGCATACTGCAATAATGCCTTCAATGCCGGTGACTGCTTCCCGCCTCGGGCCGCTGCGCTTCTAACGGCTCGGGTTGCTGAGCTTGTCGGTGCTGGTCGGTGTCGGGGCCGGGCTGGGCGCGGTGGTGTTCCGAGGCCGTGTTCGGCGACGTCGTCCACTCCGTCTTGCCGGGCATCGGGGGATCTCTTGGGGCCTACGCCCTGGTCGGGATGGGCGCGGTGTTCGCCGGTGCCGCAAGAGCGCCGATCACCGCGGTGGTGATCCTGTTCGAGCTGACCGGGGAGTACACGATCATTCTGCCGCTGATGCTGGCGATCGTGCTGGCCACCGGCGTTAGTCATCTCGCGTCGCCCGACACCGTCTACACCAGCAAACTGCTGCGCCGCGGCATCGACATCGACGAGCCCGCCGACGCCACCCTTCGACGGCGACCGGTCGTCATCGCGGGCGACGCTCGTCATCGTCATCACAACAGGCGGGGTAGCCCTGATGGCAGCGGGACGGGTGCGTCTCGCCGCGCCCGCAGTCTCCGCAGTCGTCCCCGCAGCGGCCGTGATCCCAGACCGTGTAGGCGACCAGTTCCAGGCACCGCCGGGGTGTGATCGGGTCGTTCGACTTGATGACGAGCTCGGTGATGCGAGCGCACTTCTCGTCGGCGCGGTACTGGACGACGACCGACAGACTCGATCCGGGGTGCAGGGTGGCCGGGAACGGGTTGTTCAGCAGGCGCCAGTACCGGCTCGGGCGGCGCAGGCGCACCTTCCTGACATCGAGGGCGCAGTCGCCGACGTTGGTGATGGTGACGGTCCGGTCGGCGAAGCAGCCGGCGCTCACGCCGCCGAAGATGGTCGAGCCGGTCACGGCCAGCTTGCCCGGCGGTGCCTCGCCCGTGACGGGCACGCCGATCGGGCTTGCCGGGTCGTCGCTGCTCACCGTGATCGTGCCGGCCTTCGACCCGAAGCTGGTGGGCTGGAACCGGATGGGAATGGGCAGGGCGTCGCCCGATCCGATCGTCACCGGATAGGAGGTCACGTCCGGGACTATGAAGTCCGCTGAACTCGAAGCGATCCCGCTCACCGACAGCGTGCAGCTGCCGCTGTTGGTGATGATGAGCGGCTCGTCCTTGAACGAGCCCACGCACACCCGGCCGTAGGCACCGGTGTCCGCGATGATCAGGACCGCGCGAGGCGCCGGGCAGACGCCGGAGACCGGCACGATCGCCGGGCTCGCCGGGTCGTCGCTGTAGATCGTGACCGTGCCCGCCTGGGCTCCGTACGCCGTCGGCTCGAATCGGATGACGACGTCGACCGAGTCGCCCGACGCCACCAGAAGCGGGTAGAAGGCGACGCTCGGCGCCAGGAAGCCCGCTGAGCCGGTGATGCCGCCGAGGTGCAGCGGGCACGTTCCGGCATTGTTGATCGTGAGGGTCTGATCGGCGAACGAGCCGAGGCAGGCGTTGCCGAGGTTCCCGCCGTCGGCGATCGCGGTCACGAGAGTGGCAACGCCGGCCGAACCGGTGACAGTGAGGTCGACGAACGGCGCGGCCGGATCGTCACTGGTGATCCGGATCGTCGCCGCCCGCGAACTTCCCGGGCTGCTCGGGGTGTAAGCGACAGTGAAGTCGATGCTCTCTCCGGGGGCGAGGCTGAGTGGCGTGGCCGGGGACGACAGCACTGCGAAGTCGCTCGATCCGAACAGGCGCTCGACGTTGGAGATCACCAGGTCGGCCGCTCCGACGTTGGAGACGGTGAGTGTCAGGTAGTGCGGTCCGGTGCACACCGTGCCGAACGCGAGGCCGTCCTCGAGCTCGACGGCGATCGCCGGTCCGGTCGGCCGGGTGAACTCGAACACCCCTCGGCCGTAGGTCCCGGCGCGCAGCACGCCGGCGTGCGGGTTGAAGCCGAGATCGAAGACCGGGGCGTTCGGGAAGCGCAGATCGTCGAGCACCGACCAGGAGGCGCCGAGGTCGGTCGATCGGATGACCCCGAGGTCGGTGCCGACGTACAGGGTGCTCGGCGACGTCGTGCCGTCGATCGCGATCGCACCGCACGGGACGTCAACTGCGGGCGAGATGTTCGTCCAGGCCGTAGCGCCGACGTTGGTGCGGAAGACGTTCTGCGCGGTTCCGCTGCTGAACCCGGTGAGGACGGCGTAGAGCGTGTTGGGATCGAGCGGGTCGAAGGCGACTCGGGAGACGTTTCTGCTCGGCAGGTTCGCCGTGATGTTGGTGAACGTGACCCCGGAGGGCGGGCCGACCGTCGACGCCAGTGCGTTCGTCGACAGGTAGACCTGACTGCCGGCGGCGATCGCGACGTTGTTGCCGTTGGTCGGAGCGATGTCGACGTTCCCGCTCGTGCCCGGCGTGAGGATGATCCGCCACGTGCCGCCGGACTGCCGCTGCCACAGGTTCTGGTTGCCGCTCGCGTAGAGGATGCCCGCGGCGCTCGGGTCGGCCGCCAGGGGAGTGAGCAGGAAGCCACCGGTGTCGGCCGCGGTCCAGGGCGGCGTCAGCGGCGTCGGGAAGCTCGCGCCGTCGTCGTTCGAGGCCGCGACCGTGGTGGACGGGCCGCCACTCGTCGAGTACAGGACGGGTGGGCTGCTGCCGTCCCAGGCCACGTCCCAACCGTCGCCGCCGTAGTTGGCGAGCCACTCCGGCGGGGTGACCCCGCCGGCGGTGGTCTGGATCCGGTTGTCCTGGAGGGCTCCTGCGGTGACGCTCGCGCTCGCGTCGGGTTTGACGGCGATGTTGTAGAACAGGCCGGTCTGCAGCCCGCCGCCGTTGCGCGGGTCGAACGTGCTCCCGCCGTCGGTGGAGACATCGACACCGCCGTCGGTGCCGCAGTAGACGATCGAGTGCGGGCCGCCGGGGTGCGGCACGATCGTCCA
>JBDTGE010000142.1:0-5743 GCA_039937575.1 Jatrophihabitantaceae bacterium | reverse complement strand
TCCGTAGGCCGATGCCGTGGTCGCGCACGGTCACCGCGACCGCCGACTCGTCCGTGGCGAGCGTGACCAGGACGGGTCGCTTCTCGCCGTGCTCGACGGCGTTGCCGACCAGGTTGCGCAGGATCCGCTCGACCCGGCGCGAATCCATGTCGACCGTCACCGGGTCATCGGGCAGATGCAGGACGATCTCGCTGCCGTGCCGTTGCGCCAGCAGCCGGTTGGCGACCGCGGTCGACTTCACGACGCCGCGGATGTCGACCGTCTCGGACTCCAGGTGAGCGACGCCGGCGTCGTACCGCGAGATCTCCAGCAGATCACCAAGCAACGACTCGAACCGGTCCAGCTCGTTCTGCAGCAGTTCGGCCGAGCGGGCCAGCTCGGGCGGGAACTCCTCGCGCCGCTCGTGCAGCATCTCCGAGGCCATCCGGATGGTGGTCAGCGGCGTCCGCAGCTCGTGCGAGACGTCACTGGTGAACCGGCGCTGCAGTCGGGACAGGTCCTCCAGGCGGCGGATCTGCCGCTGCAGGCTGCCGGCCATGTCGTTGAACGAGCGGCCCAGGCGGGCGATGTCGTCGGACCCGCGCACCTTGATGCGCTGGGACAGGTCGCCCGCGGCGAGCCGGCCGGCGGTCTGGGCCACCACGCGGACCGGGCGCACGACCTGGCGCGTGACGAGCAGCGCGATCGCGAGCACGAGCAGCACCAGGGCCAGCCCGGACAGCAGCACCGTCCGCTGCAGCAGGGCGATCGTCTGCTGCTCGGCCGTCAGCGGGAACAGGTAGTACAGCTCGAACAGACCGGTGTGCGCGGCCACCGGCTCACCGACGATGAGCGTCGGCGTGCTCTGCCCGTTGTTCGACGCGTTCTGGACGCGCGCGTACTGCACGGCGATCTGGCTGTCCTGCACGGCCCGACGCAACGCCGCGGGGATCGTCGGCGCACTCGGGCTGGAGTCGATCTTGGCCGACGTCGACTCGATCGCGATGGTGAACAGGCCGGCACTCTGGCTACTTCCGGTCAGGCTGGCCGTGAGGTCGTCGCGGGCCTGGTTGACGTCCGAGGGCACGCTGGCGTCGATCCCGGAGAAGGCCAGCTTGGCGGCGTCGTAGCCGATCTTGGCCTGGCTGACCGCGGCGTCCCGCTTGGCCCGCAGCACTCCTCCCGCGACCTGGTTGACGATGAAGATGCCGATCACCAGCACGGCCACCGTGCTGACCAGCAGCGTCGTCGTGCCGACCCGGAGCTGAAGGGATCGTTGCCAGGTCTGCAGTGCCCGCTGGCCGAGCCACTTGAGCCGGGCGAGGAGCTTTCCGATCACGGAGGTCCGGCTTTGTACCCGACCCCCCGAACGGTCAACACCACTTCGGGCTTCTCCGGGTCACGCTCGACCTTGGAGCGCAGCCGCTGCACATGGACGTTCACCAGGCGGGTGTCGGCGGCGTGCCGGTAGCCCCACACCTGTTCGAGCAGGACCTCGCGGGTGAAGACCTGACGCGGCTTGCGGGCCAGTGCGACGAGCAGGTCGAACTCGAGCGGGGTCAGTCCGACCGCCCGGCCGTCGCGCGTGACCTGGTGCGCGGGCACGTCGATCTGCACCGGCGATTCACCCGGGCCGATCGTCAGTGTCTCGCTGGCCAGGTCCTCGTGATGGCGGAGCCGGGCCCGCATCCGCGCGACGAGCTCCTTGGGCTTGAACGGCTTGACCACGTAGTCGTCGGCGCCGGACTCCAGGCCGAGCACGACGTCAACCGTGTCGCTCTTGGCCGTGAGCATGATGATCGGCGTGCCGCTCTCGGCCCGGATCGCCCGGCAGACGTCGATACCCGACAGCCCGGGCAGCATCAGGTCGAGCAGCACGATGTCGGGTTTGCTCTCGTGGAACACGGTCATCGCTCGGCTGCCATCGGCCACGACCGACGGCTCGAATCCGTCGGTACGCAACACGATGCCGAGCATCTCGGCCAGGGCGGAGTCGTCGTCGACTACCAACACGCGGGGTTTCACGCCCCTATGGTGACACTCCGACCGCGCGGAAGCCGCGAACCGGGGCGGCGCGGGTGCCAAGATTGGGCCAAGATCGACCGAGCCGAGCCGGGAAGGGGTGCTGTGACACAGCCGCCGTGGGGGTACGCCCAGCCCATGTGGGGACCCCCGCCGGTGCCCAAGCCGGGCTGCGTCCCGCTCCGCCCGCTCGGGTTGGGCGACATCCTGGACGGCAGCTTCACGGTGATCCGGCGCAATCCGCGGGTGATGCTCGGGCTGTCCGCGCTCGTCGCCGTCGCCCAGGCCGTGATCGTCGCCGGGTTCTCGCTGTTCACCTTCGCCTCGCTCGGCAACATCAATGTGACCGGCACCGGCGACGCCACGACCAGCCTCGGGCCGCTGGTCGGCACCGAGAGCGTGCAGCTGATCGGACTGGTCGCGAGCACCCTGCTCGGCGCCATCCTGACCGGAATGCTGACCATCGCGATCACGCAGGACGTCCTGGGCGTCTCGCTGAGCGTGGCCCAGGTGTGGGCGCGGGTGCGGGGCCGCATCTGGCCGCTGCTCGGAATCGCGGTGCTGACCACCCTGCTCGAGTTCCTCGGCCTGGTGTTCTGCCTCGCCCCCGGCATCTGGCTGTGGGGCATCTGGTCGGTCGCCGTCCCGGCCCTGATGGTCGAGAACCGGACGATCCGCGGCGCGCTCGGGCGATCCAGGCAGCTGGTGGCCGGCACGTTCTGGCGCGTCTGGGGCATCCGCGCACTGGGCACGCTGATCGCCACCTTCATCGGCGGCTTCCTCGTCGTCCCGTTCGAGGTGGCCGGCCTGATCGTCGACAACAACGTCTTCTCCCCCGACGCCGGCGCCAACCACCTGCCCGTCGTGTTCCTCGTGCTCACCGCGATCGGCTCGGCCCTGTCGGCGACGTTCACCGCACCGATCCGCGCGGGCATCGACGCGCTGCTCTACGTCGACCTGCGGATGCGCAAGGAAGGCCTGGACATCGCGCTGCAGCACGCGGTCGTGCCGCAACCGCCCGCCGCTCCGACCGCGCGAACCGCGTTCTGATGCGGGCTCGACCGTCCGACCCGATCTCCGGCCCGGACGCCCGGCACGCGGTCCTCGAGCAGCTGCGCAAGGCCGAGTACCACCGCCAGGACCCGAGCTACCTCGACCGCGCCTGGACCTGGGTGCTGCACCGGCTGGACTCGCTGTTCTCCGGCAGCGCGAGCGGGAACGCCCTGCTGGTGCTGCTGGTGATCCTTGCCGCCGTCGTGATCTTCGCCGTCGTCCGGGCCGGGCCGCCGTCGCGCAGCGCCCACCGCCTCCGCACCGTCGAGGGCGATCCGCTGCGCCCGTCCGCCCGGACCGATCACCGGCGCCTGGCCCTGGAGTTCACCGCCGGGGGCCGGCGGGCCGAGGCGCTGCGCGAGTGGCTGCGCGCCGCCGTGCAGACGATCGAGGACCGTGGCGTGCTCCCGGCCCGGCCCGGACGGACCGGCGCCGCCACCGCACGCGAGGCCGGACCGTTGCTCCCCGCCGCCGCCGGCGACCTCCGTTCGGCGACTGCGGCGTTCGACGAGGTGTGGTTCGGCGGGCGGGAGGCCACCGACGCCGACGTGCGCCTGGGCCAGTGCGCCGCCGACTCGGTGCTCGACGCCCGCCTGGCCGCGCCCGTCGCAGCCGGTGAGTTCGTGGCCCCGCGATGAGGAGGTTCCGGTTCTGGGCGATCATCGGGGTGCTGGTCGTCCTCGGGGCGGTGCTGGTCACGCAGCTGCGAGTCGGCTCGGATCGCGCGCTCGACCCCACGTCCGCCGGGCACTCGGGGAGCAAGGCACTCGCGAGCGTCCTGGGCCAGTACGGCGTGGCCGTGCGTACCAGCACCGACCTCGGCTCGGTGCACGGCCGGGTCGTGGTCACCGAACCGGACGCCTACTCGGCCGAGCAGCTGCGCGAACTCGACGCGCACGCCGACCTGGTCCTGATGGCGCCGTCCGCCCGGGTGCTGGCCGCGCTCGCGCTGCCGCTCGGTGTCACCGGCGAACGGTCCGGGGCGACGGCGCCGCTGTGCGGGTGGGCGGGCGCGATCGCGGCGGCGACGGTGGACCTGCCCGACGGCACGCTGGCGTACGACGGGGGGCAAACCTGCTATGCCGGGGCGCTCGCCCGGGGCGATCGCTGGGTGGTGCTCGGCTCAGCGTCCTTGCTGCGCAACGACACCGTCTCGCGCACCGGCGTCGCCGCGCTCGACGTCAACGCCATCACCGACGACCGGACGATCGGCGAGGTCACCTGGCTGTTGACCGGGACGGCCGCTCAGGCGGCCGCCGCGCCGACGGTGTGGGCCCTGTTCCCCGACGGCGCGCGCCGCGCGTTCATCTGGCTGGCCGCCCTGGGCGGCCTGCTCGTCCTGTGGCGCGCGCGCCGGTTCGGGCCGGTCGTCACCGAACCCCTGCCCGTGGTCGTGCGCTCGGCCGAGGTCGTCGAGGGACACGGCCGGCTCTACCTGCGCGCCGGGGCACGCGAGCGGGCCGCGGCCGCCCTGCGCTCGGGTGCGGTGCAGCGACTCGCCGTGCACCTCGGGCTGCCCCGAGGAGCGCCGGTGTCGGACGTCGTCGGCGCGAGCGCCCGGTCCGCCGGGCGCTCGCCGACTCTGGTCGGGGCGCTGCTCGGCGGCATCACGCCGCGGGACGACTCCGGGCTGATCGAGCTGGCCACCGCCCTGGACGAGCTGGAAGCGGCGGCCGGCGTACCGGTCGCCCCACCGAAGGGACTCAACCTGTGAGCGAATCGTCCAACGACCCGCGCGCCGCGTTGCAACGGCTGCGCGTGGAAGTGGCCAAGGCCGTGGTCGGCCAGGACGCCGCGGTGACGGGAGTGCTGGTCGGCCTGCTGTGCCGCGGTCACGTCCTCATCGAAGGCGTCCCGGGGGTGGCGAAGACATTGCTGGTCCGCACCCTGGCCGCGGCGTGCGACCTGAGCACGACGCGGATCCAGTTCACCGCGGACCTGATGCCGGGCGATGTCACCGGCTCGCTGATCTACGACGCCCCGACCGGCCGGTTCGAGTTCCGGGAGGGACCGGTGTTCACCAACCTGCTGCTGGCCGACGAGATCAACCGGACGCCGCCGAAGACACAGTCGGCGCTGCTCGAAGCGATGGAGGAGCGCCAGGTGAGCGTCGAGGGCCACCCCCGGATGCTGCCCGACCCGTTCTGCGTGATCGCGACGCAGAACCCGGTCGAGTACGAGGGCACCTACCCGCTGCCCGAGGCGCAGCTGGACCGGTTCCTGGTCAAGGTGACGATGCCGTTGCCCGATCGCGAGACCGAGGTGCGGGTGCTCGCCGCGCACGCGGCCGGCTTCGATCCGCGCGACTTGGCCGCGGCGGGCGTCGGACCGGTCGCGTCAGGAGCCGATCTGGCCGCCGCGAGCCGGGCCGTGCGGAAGCTGCACGTCGACCCGGCCGTCCTCGCGTACATGGTGGAGCTTGCGCGCGCGACCCGGGCGGCGCCGTCGGTCTGGCTCGGGGTGTCGCCGCGCGGGGCGACGGCACTGCTGGCGACCTCGCGGGCGTGGGCCTGGCTGTCCGGCCGCGAGTTCGTGACGCCGGACGACGTGCAGGCGCTCGCCCGGCCGACGTTCCGGCACCGCATCTCGCTGCGCCCGGAGGCCGAGCTCGAAGGCGGCACCGTCGACGCGGTGCTGGAGTCGGTGCTCGCCTCGGTACCCGCACCCCGATGAGCCCGGTGCGGCGGGA
>JBDTGE010000141.1:0-9928 GCA_039937575.1 Jatrophihabitantaceae bacterium | reverse complement strand
GCCGAGACCGCGACCGGGCTCGGGCACGCGGTCGCCGACGCGCTCGATGCGCCGTTCCTGCACTCGACCCGCCGGCCCGTCCCGGGCGTGCCGGCGGTCGCCGGGTTCGACGAGGAGCACAGCCACGCGACCGGCCACCTGCTGCTGCCCGAGGACCCCGCGCTGCTCGCCGACGGCCGGCCCCTGGTGTTGGTCGACGACGAGCTGTCGACCGGCCGCACCGTCGTGAACACGATTCGCGCGCTGCACGCGAGCTATCCGCGCGGGCGGTACATCCTCGCCTGCCTGGTCGACGTCCGCGGCGAGGACCACGACGTGCGGCTGGAGTCGGTCGCCGACGAGCTCGGGATCGCAGTCGTCGTAGCGTCCGCTTGCCGGGGCACGATCGGCCTGCCACCGGACGTGATCGCGCGCGCCGGCCGAACCATAGCCGCCCACGCCGCCGGACCGGGACCGGTGCGCACGCCGGACGCCGCCGTCAGGGTCCTGCGGAACCGCTGGCCGGCCGGGGTCCGCGACGGGGGTCGCCATGGCTTCGGGCCCGAGGACCGGCGGCAGTCGGTGATTGCGGCGCGTGGTGTGGCCGCCCGGCTGGCCGACGAACTCCTCGGCGATCGGGTGCTCGTGCTCGGCTTCGAGGAGCTCATGCACGCGCCCCTGCTGATCGCCGTCGCCCTGGCCGGCTGGACGAGCGAGGGCCAGAGCGTTGCGTTCTCCTCGACCACCCGCTCGCCGGTCCAGCCGATCGACGAGCCGGGCTACGCGATCCGCACCGCGCTGAGCTTCCCGGCCCACGACGATCCGGCCGACGGACCGGGCCCGCGCTTCGCGTACAACGTCGCGCCCGCCGCCGGCGCCGAGCCGTTCACCGACATCGTCCTGGTCGTCGACGACGCCGCCGACACGCCCGCCCTGCACGCCCACGACGGGCTGATCGCGCAACTGGCCGGCGTGTGCGAGCGGGTATACGTCCTCGTCCTGCCGAGCTACCGCGCCGGTGCGGCGTGAGGCTGCCGGCCCCGCTCTACGGCCCCGCGTTCGGCAGCTACGCCGCGGACGAGGTCGCCTGGCTGCTCACCGATCTGTCCGCGGTCGAGCTCGAGGCGCCGACCGAGGAGCGCGAGGAGGCGATCCAGTCCGGCGGCGCGCACTACGCCGAGTCGCTGCCCGTCGAGTACCAGCCGTCGGCGCAGTACCAGGCGCTGTTCCACGCCGCCCTGGACGAGTCGGCCGCCCGGCTGGCCCAGGCGGTCGGCGTCGTCACCGAACTCGTGCTCGCCGAGCGCGGACGGGACGCCGTGCTGGTCTCACTCGCTCGGGCCGGGACTCCGATCGGCGTCCTGATCCGCCGCTGGGCGCAGTTCGCGCACGGCATCGAGCTGCCGCACTTCGCCGCGAGCATCGTGCGCGGGCGCGGCTTCGATGCGGTGGCCCTGCGCCACCTGGCCGCCCACCACGACCCGGCGGCGATCGTGTTCGTCGACGGCTGGACGGGCAAGGGCGCGATTGCCCGCGAGCTGACCGCCGCCGTCGACACCGCGAACACCGAGCTCGGGACGGCGTTCCGGTCCGACCTGACGGTTCTGGCCGACACCGGCTCGTGCGTGCGGACGTACGGCACGCGCGAGGACTTCCTTATCCCGTCGGCCTGTCTGAACTCGACCGTGTCCGGCCTGGTGTCGCGCACCGTTCTCAACCAGCTGATCGGACCCGAGCAGTTCCACGGCGCGAAGTTCTACGCCGACCTGGCCGGCGTCGACGTGTCGGCCGATTTCCTGGACGCGGTCAGCGCCCGCTTCACTGACGTGGCCGGCACCGTAGAGACGGCCTGGCCGGCGCTGCGCACGTCTGACCGCGAACCGATGTGGACCGGCTGGCGGGCGGTCGAGCTGATCAGCGAGCGGTACGGCATCGGCGACGTCAACCTGGTCAAGCCGGGCGTGGGGGAGACGACGCGCGTACTGCTGCGCCGGGTGCCCTGGAAGATCCTCGCCCGCCCCGATCGCACCGACGAACTCGGCCACATCCGGTTGCTGGCCGAACAACGGGGCGTTCCGGTCGAGTATGTCGAGGATCTGCCGTACACCTGCGTCGGCCTGATCCATCCGCGATTTACCCGCGCCGCGACCGGATCCGACGGCCGGGTGGCCCGACGGTGAGCACCCTCGTCGCCAGCGACCTCGATCGCACGCTCATCTACTCCCGCAAGGCGATGGCGCTCGGCAAGCGGCCGGCGAACGCGGTTTGCGTGGAGATTCGCGACGGCAAGCCGGCTGCGTTCATGACCCGAACCGGCGCGAACGGGCTCGGCGAGTTGGGTCGGATCGCGCTGGTCGTGCCGGTGACGACACGCAGCCACCGCCAGTTCCAGCGCGTCGCGCTGCCGATGCCGCCGGCGAAGTACGCGGTGGCCGCGAACGGTGGCGTGCTCTACGTCGACGGCGTGCCGGACCGGGCCTGGTCCAAGGCGATTCGTCGACAACTCGACGCGCAGTTCCCGTTCAGCGGCGTTTGGGACTACGCCGCGCACGTCTGCCACCCGGAGTGGACGAACAAGATCCGCAACGCCGACAACCTGTTCTGCTACGCGATCGTGCACCCCAGTCGCCTGCCGTCCGGGTTCGCCGACGATGTGGCCGGTTGGGCCGCCGAGCGCGGGTGGCGCACGTCGTTGCAGGGCCGCAAGCTCTACTGGGTCCCGGAGGCGCTGACCAAGAGCGCGGCGGTGGCCGAGGTGAAGCGTCGCGCCGACGCGGAAACCGTGCTGGCGGCGGGTGATTCGCTGCTGGACGCCGACCTGCTGCTCGCCGCGGACCGGGGCATCCACCCGGCCCACGGCGAGCTGTTCGACCGCGGCTGGTCCGCCCCGTCCGTCGTGACGACGCTCGAGCGGGGCGCCCTCGCCGGCGAGGAGATCGTCAGCTGGTTCACCGCGCAGCTCGCGCCACGCTGATCGTCCGAGCCCCTTCCGGTGGGCGGGCTGGTCTGCCACGGTGGGTTCATGACGAAACGACCGCTGCTGATCGCCGCCGCCTCCTTCGTGACCGTCGCCTTCTTCGGGGCCGCACCCGCCGTCGCCGAGCACGAGTCTTCCGGCGTATCCCCGCACGGCTGCTCGTCCGGGGCGCACACCCTTGCGCCGTATGCCTCTCACGTCTATCCGGACATGGGCAACGGGGGCTACCAGAGCGTCCACACCGACGTCCACCTGGTCTACGACGCCGCGTCGAACAAGTTCTTGCCCGGGAACCACGTCGACCTCACCGACCGCGCCATCCAGTGCCTGACCGACTTCAGCGTCGACTTCGAGCGGACGTCGATCGACCCGGTCGGCGGTCCGGACCTGACGGTCAAGTCGATCACGGTCAACGGCCGGCCGGCGCGGTTCACGTTCGTGCAGCCGACGTACCCGGGTGACCGCAAGGGCCAGAACGACCGCGACCCGCGCGCGCACGAGATGTCGCAGCTCAACCCGGTCGGTGGACCCAAGGCCAACCCGCTCCCGCCGGCCTGCTCGCCCGAGCTGACCGGCAGCGCGGCGGCCAACTCACGCAACGGCGAGCAGTGCCCGGCCAACAAGCTGGTGATCACGCCGTCGCGCAAGATCACGGCCGGTCAGCGCTTCACGGTCACGGTCAACTACGTCGGCCGTCCCGGCGTGCACAACGACGGCGACGGATCGACCGAGGGGTGGTTCCGCTCGAACGACCCGGCCGGCGACGGTGGCTTCGTCACGACCGAACCGGTCGGCACCATGGACTGGATGCCGTTGAACAACCACCCCAGCGCCAAGCCGACCTACGACTTCTACGACACGGTGAACAAGGGCAAGACCGCGGTGGCGAACGGAGTTCTGATCTCCTCGACGGCGAACAAGCCGGACCATAACTTCCCGGCCGGCTCGACGACGTGGCGCTGGCACTCGCCCGCACCGATCGCGAACTACCTGGTCGAGAGCAGCGTCGGGTCGTTCAACCTGAGCGAGCGGACCGCGGACAACGGGGTTCGTTACTACGAGGTGCAGGGCAGTTCGATCCCGGCGGCGCAGCAGCAGAAGAACCTCGTGATCATGAATCAGCAGCAGGACATCACCAACTTCCAGAGCCTGTTCAACGGCACGTATCCCTTCACCTCGGCCGGTGTTCTCGTCGGCGTCCCGTCGGCCAGCTTCGAGGAGGAGATGCAGACCATGATCACCTTCGCCGGCGGCCAAGTCGACCTCGATACGCTCAACCACGAGAACATGCATCAGTGGTGGGGTGACAACGTCTCCGAGGGTCAGTTCAACCTGACGTTCTTCAAGGAGGGTTTTGCCACGCTGGGCGAGTACCTGTTCGCCGCGCGCAACGCCGAGACGGCGGCCGGTGGGCCGTACTCGGCCGCCGGCCAGGCCGCGTTCGAGGCCGCGCTCGTCACGCAGTTCAACAAGAGCTACGCGAACAGCGGCAGCCTCTGGAAGGCCGCCCCGTCCAACCCGACGCCGTACACGCTGTTCTCCGGCAGCAGCACCTACACGCGGCCGGGCACGGCGTACATCGCACTGCGCCAGATCCTCGGCTCGAGCAACTTCACCCAGGCGTTGCAGTGGATCCAGCGCAGCTACGGTGGGCGCAGCATCACCGAACGCCAGTTAGAGTCGGCCTTCGGCCGGTGGCTGCCGAACCGGAGTCGGGCCTGTGGCAACAAGCTCGATCAGTTCTTCACCCAGTGGTTCGACACGGCGTACCCGTCCGGTGGCGTGGCCAAGCCGCAGATCACCGGGCCCGGACTGTCCGGTCCCGGGTTCTACAACGCGTCCGGGGGCTGCAGCTGACGCCCGTCCTTGCGCGCTGGCGGGTCGCTCTCGTGGGAAGCTTGCCGGATGAGGAGTCGGGAGGGGTCCGCCGGCTCGCCGCGCCACGGAATCAGGCTGCGGAGAGCGTTCGCTCGTCGGGGCTGGCTCGCGGATGCTCGCCGGGCGAGGGCGGCCGCGCTGCCGACGACTGGTGACGTCCTACGTGCGAGTCCGCGACTCTGGCTGACACTGCTGGCGGATGTCGTCGTAGTCGGAGCGCTGTTCATGCTCATCATGACGTTGACCGGATCGCTGGACGACGTCGGACTCTGGGTCGGGTTCTCGTGCCTGCTTGTCGCCAGCCTTTTCGGGGGTCAACTCGAAGCGGCGAAACAGGCATGGGTGGCTCACTCGGACGAACTCCCCAGCTGATCAACTGCGCCTAGTGGTCGTATTTCGACCACAATGCGCAGCTGATCATGGTCACGGGACGGCCGACGTGCGCGCTCAGCCCTTAACGCTTGCGCCGACCGAACACGATCAGCAGGACGACGAGAGCGAGTGCAACTGGGGCCAGCCGCTTGGCGATGGCCGGCCCGGCCGACTCGATCAGGTTGATCGGTTCGACGTCGGCGGCCGGCACGATGCGCGGCTTCGGTTTCGGCGCCGCGGCGACGGCCGGTGCGTCCGAGCCCGGTGCGCCCGCGTCGGGCTCGGTCGTGGCGGAACTTCCCGGGCGGGGCCGGTGCTTGGCCGCCGCCTCCGCGCTTGCCGCCTCCGTGCTCGCTTCCGCCGATGAAGCCGCTGCCGATGAAGCCGCTGCCGATGAAGCCGCGCCGTCAGTCCCAGCCGCGCTACCGGAGGCACCCCCTGAGGCCTCAGCGGTCGCTGCGTCGGCCGGTGCCGCGTCACCCTCGGTGAGTTTGCCGGCCAGGCAGTCGGCGAACTGGCCGATCAACTTGTTGCCGACGTCGACCATCACGCCCCGGCCGAACTGGGCGGGCTTGCCGGTGATGTCCAGCTCGGTCCGCACGTCGACCTTGGTCGAGCCGTCGGTCTCGGTGAGCGTCGCGGTCACCTTGGCCGACGCCGTCCCGTTGCCCCGAGCGTCACGCCCGCGGGCATCGATGACCGCGCGATGCGCGAGCTCGTCCTTCTCGATGAAGCTGGCCTTGCCCTTGTAGGTGAGGCCGATCGGCCCGAGCTTGACCTTCACCGACCCGGTGAAGTCGTCCCCGTCGACCGAGTCGATCGCGGCGCCGGGCATGCACGGCGCGATGCGCTCGATATCGAGTAGCACCCGCCAGGCTTCGTCGACGCCGACCGGGACGGTGAAGGAGTGCTCGAGCTGCACGGGTCAGGCTCCTGCCGCGGTGAGGACCGCTCGCTTGGTGAGCACCCGGGCCAGGTGCTCTCTGTAGTCAGCTTTACCAGAGAGGTCACTCGGCGCGTTCGCCCCCTCCGCCGCATGCTCCGCTGCCGCCCCGATTCCCTCGGCCGACGCGTCGGCTCCGGCCAGCGCCTGCTCGGTCGCGGTGGCCCGCAGTGGGACGTTGCCCATGTTGGTCAGCCCGACCCGGGCCTCGGTGATCGAGCCGTTGGACCGCCGGACGGCAACGGCCACTCCGACGATCGACCACGCCTGCGCGACCCGGTTGAACTTCTCGTAGTGCGAGCTCCAGCCCTCGCCCAGCTTGGGCACCCGGATGGCGGTGAGCAGCTCGCCCTCGGCAAGCGCGGTCGTCAGGTAGTCCAGGAAGAAGTCCGCGGCCGCGATCCGCCGCTCGCCCGCCGGCCCGACCGCCACGAACTCACAGTCCAGCGCCAGGGCGACCGAGCCGAGGTCGCCGGCCGGATCGGCGTGGGCCAGCGCCCCGCCGAACGTGCCGCGGTGCCGCACCTGCGGGTCGGCGACCGTCGCCGTCGCCTGGGCGATCAGCGGCGCGTGCTGTTGCACGAGTGCATCGTGCATGACGTCGTGGTGCGTGGTCATCGCCCCGATCACGATCGCGTCGCCGTCGTCCCGCACGCCCTTGAGCTCGGGCACCCGACCGACGTCGACGATCGTCGAGGGGTAGGCCAGCCGCAGCCGCAGCACCGGGATGAGTGACTGGCCGCCGGCCAGCACCTTGCCCTCGTCCCCGGCCGCAGCGATCGCTGCCACCGCCTCGTCGACCGAGCCCGGACGCACGTAGTCGAACGCTGCGGGGATCATCGGGCGCCTCCGTCCGAGGTGCTGGTACTCGCCCCGCCGTAGGCGTTGGTGCCGCCTGGGGCTCGGTCGGCGTCGCCGGAGTGGACGGCCCGCCAGACCCGTTCCGGGGTCATCGGCATCTGCACGTCGGTCACCCCGAACGGCCGCAGCGCGTCGACCACCGCGTTGACCACGGCCGGGGTGGACGCGATGGTGCCGGCCTCGCCGACCCCCTTGACTCCGAGTGGGTTGTCGGTCGACGGCGACACGGTGCGGTCGGTGGTGAACGAGGGCAGATCGGCCGCCGACGGCAGGGTGTAGTCGACGAACGTGCCGGTCGTCAGGTTGCCCGCGTCGTCGAACACGGCCTCCTCGAACATCGCCTGTGCGATGCCCTGCGCCAGCCCGCCGTGCACCTGACCCTCGATGATCAACGGGTTGATCGGGTTGCCGATGTCGTCGACACAGACGTACTTGCGGATCTTGGTCATCCCGGTCTCGGTGTCGACGTCCATCGCGCACAGGTGGGTGCCGTGCGGGAAGGAGAAGTTCGTCGGGTCGTACACCGCGTCCGAGTCCAGGCTCGGCTCCACGCCGTCGGGCAGGTTGTGCGCCATGAACGTCGCGAACGCGACCTCCCCGATCGACACCGCCGAGCCGGGCGAGCCCTTGACCGTGAACGATCCGGCCTCGAAGTCCAGGTCGTCCTCGTTCGCCTCGAGCAGGTGCGCCGCGATCTTGCGGGCCTTCTCGATCACCTTGTCGGCCGCCTTGACGATGGCGGTGCCGCCCACGGCGAGGGACCGGGAGCCGTACGTGTCCAGACCCTTTGGTGAGGACTGGGTGTCGCCGTGGATGATCACGACGTCCTCGAACGCCACGCCGAGCCGGTCGGCGACGATCTGGCTGAACGCCGTCTCGTGGCCCTGCCCGTGTGCGCTGGAACCGGTGACGACCTCGACCTTGCCGGTGGCCAGCATCCGCACCGACGCCGCCTCCCAGCCGCCCGCGCCGTACGCCAGCGAGCCGAGCACGCGTGAGGGGGCCAGCCCGCACATCTCGGTGAACGTCGAGATGCCCAGGCCGAGCTGGACCGGATCCTGGCGTTCGCGCCGCTCGGCCTGCTCGGCGCGCAGCGCGTCCCAGCCGATCAGCTCGAGCGCCTTGTCGGTGGCCGCCTCGTAGTTGCCGGTGTCGTAGGTCAACCCGCACACAGTGGTGAACGGGAACTCCTCGTGCTTGATCCAGTTCTTGCGCCGCAGCTCCATCGGGTCCAGGCCCAGTTCGGCCGCGAGCTCGTCCATGATCCGTTCGATCGCGAACGTGGCCTCGGGCCGGCCGGCGCCGCGGTAGGCGTCGGTGGGTGTCTTGGTGGTGAAGACGCCGTCGCAGGTGAACCGGTAGGCCGGGAACTTGTAGATGGAGTTGAACATGAACGCACCGAGCACCGGGACGCCCGGCCCGACCAGCCGCAGGTACGCGCCCATGTCGGCGAACAGGTGCACGTCCAGGCCGGTGACCGTGCCGTCCTTCTTGGCGGTGATGGTGATGTCCTGGATCTGGTCGCGGCCGTGGTGCGCCGTCATCAACGACTCCGAGCGGGACTCGGTGAACTTGCACGGCTTGCCCAGCTTGCGGGCCATCAGCGTGGTGATCACCTCTTCCGGGGTGACCGGGATCTTGCCGCCGAACCCGCCGCCGACGTCCGGGGCCACGACGCGGACCTCGTGCTCGGCGATACCGAGCGTCAGCGCGAGCATGGTGCGCAGGATGTGCGGGATCTGCGTCGAGGAGTGCACGAGCACGCCGTTGCCGATGGGCTGGACGACGGTCGAACGCGGCTCCATGAACGCGGGGATCAACCGCTGCTGGATGAACCGGCGCTTGAGCGTGACCTCGGCGTTGGCCAGCGCGTCGTCGATCGGCTGCCCCGTACCGGCGGCGCCGGCCTCGAACACCCAGGTGTAGGACTTGTTCGACGTGGTGTTCGGGTGGACGAGCGGGGAGCCCTCGACCAGCGCGGCCTCCATGTTCAGCACCGGCTCCAGCGGTTCGTACTCGACGTCGATCGCCTCGAGGGCGTCCTGCGCCGCGACCTTGGTGCGTGCCCCGATGACCGCGACCGCCTCGCCGACGTGGTTTACCTGTGTCATGGCCAGGCTGGGGGCACCGGGGTTGACCATGTCCGGCGTGACCGGCCACGCGCAGGGCAGGTTGCCCTGGGTCTCGGCGAAGTCCTGGCCGGTGAACGCGGCGACGACGCCCGGGCGCTTGAGCGCCTCCGACACGTCGATCGAGGTGATCGTGGCGTGGGCCATCGGGCTGCGCAGGATCGCCAGGTGCAGCATGCCCGGCAACGTCATGTTGTCGGTCCAGGTTGTGCGACCGGTGATCAGGTGCTGGTCTTCCTTGCGGCGGCGCGACTTGCCGATCTCGAGCTCCGGGCGCTCGGTCACGGCGGTCATGAGCTCGCTCCGGCGGCGGCCTGGACGGACTTCACAATGTTCTGGTAGCCGGTACACCGGCACAGGTTGCCCTCCAGCCCGAGCCGGATCTCTTCCTCGCTCGGCTTCGGGTTGTCGTTGAGCAGGTCGACCGACTGCATGATCATTCCCGGCGTACAGAATCCGCACTGCAGGGCGTGGCACTCATGGAAGGCGGCTTGCACCGGGTGCAGCTCGCCATCCTGGGCCAGTCCTTCGATCGTGGTCACCTCGCAGCCATCGGCCTGCACTGCCAACACGTTGCACGACTTCACGCTGGTGCCGTCGAGGTGGACGGTGCAGGCGCCGCAGTTGCTGGTGTCGCAGCCGATCACGGTGCCGGTCTTGCCGAGCTTCTCGCGGAGGTACTGCACCAGCAGCATGCGCGGCTCGACGTCGTCGGAGACCATGTCCCCGTCAACGGTGAGTTCGATCTTCATCTTCGCCTTCCCCAATGCTCGTGTGTTCGGAGCTCGT
>JBDTGE010000140.1:0-8359 GCA_039937575.1 Jatrophihabitantaceae bacterium | reverse complement strand
GCTCCCCGACGCCCGGCCGCTCCGCAGCGCCCGGCCGTTCCCCGGCGACCGACCGCGTCCCCGGCCGGCCGGCCTCGGGGGGCCGTGGTTCCCCTGCGCGCCACCGGCACGGACGGACCGCGGAGATCGCGATGACCGCGCCGCCGCACGCACCACGGGTCGTGGTCGCCGGCGGCCACTCGGCCGGTCACATCGAGCCCGCGATGAACTTCGCCGACGCGCTGTGCCGCCTCGACGCGAGCGCCGAGATCACCGCGCTCGGAACCGTGCGGGGGCTGGACACCGTGCTGATCCCGGCCCGCGGCTATCGGCTCGAGCTCATCCCGCCGGTGCCCTTGCCGCGCCGGCTCAACCGCGCCCTACTGGCCACCCCGGGAAAGCTCGGCGACTCGGTTCGGGCGGCCGGTGAGGTGCTGGACCGGGCGCGGGCCGAGGCGGTCGTCGGCTTCGGCGGCTACGTCGCGATGCCGGCGTACCTGGCCGCGCGGCGCCGGCACCTCCCGATCGTCATCCACGAGGCGAACGCCAAGGCCGGCGTCGCCAACCGGGTCGCCGCGCGGATGACCGAGCATGTGTTCACCGCGTCGCCGGCGGTGCGGCTGACCCACGCGGTCCCGATCGGCATCCCGCTGCGGCCGGCCATCGCCAGGCTGGATCGCTCGGCGCTGCGGGCCGACGCCCGAGCCCGGTTCGGTCTGCGGCCGGACGGGCCGGTGCTGCTGGTGACCGGCGGCTCGCAGGGCGCGCGCGCGATCAACTGGGCGGTGTCCGAATCGGCCGCCGCGCTCGGGGCGGCCGGCGTGCAGGTGCTGCACATCGTCGGCCCGAACAACGTGCTCGACGTCGCCTCACTGCCCGACCGGCCGCCGTACATCGTCGTGCCCTACGTCGAGGACATGCAGTACGCGTACGCGGCCGCCGACTTCGTGATCTGCCGGGCCGGTGCGATGACGTGTGCCGAACTCACCGCGGTAGGACTGCCGGCCGCCTACGTGCCGCTGCCGTTGCGCGGTGGCGAGCAGCGGTTCAACGCCGAGCCGATCGTGGCCGCCGGTGGCGGGCTACTGGTCGACAACGCCGAGCTGACGCCGGGTTGGATCGCGGCCCAGGTCGTGCCGCGTATCACCGATCCGGTCGGGCTGGCGACGATGGCGCGCGCCGCGGCGCAGACTGGATCCCGTGACGCCGACGTGGTGCTGGCCCGCCACGTCCTGAACGTCGTCGCCGAACACCGGCGGTTCGCCGGACCCACCGGAGGCCCGCAATGAGCAACCGCCCCGGAGGCGCTGCATGACCGAACGACCGACCTCGGACGCAGCGCAGGGGCGGCCCGAGGACTGGGCCGCACCCGGCGCCGCGCTCGTCCGTAGTGCCGCGACCGACGTCGTGCCGCCGCTCGCCGACCTCGGTCGTGTGCACATCATGGGCATCGCCGGCGCGGGCATGAGCGGCCTCGCGCGCATCCTGCTCGAGCGCGGGATCCGGGTGAGCGGTTGCGAGGCGCGGGAGTCGAGCACCGTGACCGGGCTGCGCGCGCTCGGAGCCGACGTGCTGATCGGTCACTCGGCCCGGCATCTCGACAACGCCGATACCTTCGTCTATACGACGGCGATCAGCCCCAAGCACCCGGAGTTCGTCGCGGCGCGGGACAGTGGCATGCCGTTCCTGCGCCGCGCGGCCGCGCTGGCCGCGGCACTGGAGGACAAGCGCTGCATCGCCATCGCCGGGACGCACGGCAAGACCTCGACCACGTCGCTGCTCACGGTCGGGGCGCAGGCGTGCGGCGTCGACCCGTCCTTCGCCATCGGCGGGAACCTCTACGAGACCGGCAAGAACGCGCACCTGGGCAGCGGCGACCTGGCGATCGTCGAGGCCGACGAGAGCGACGGATCCTTCCTGCTGACGCGGCCGTCCGCGGCCGTGGTGACGAACGTCGAGGCGGACCACCTGGAGAACCACGGTGACCTCGAGGGCATCTTCCGCGCGTTCGAGATGTTCATCGACCGGATCGACCACGGTGGGGGTCCCCCCGGCAGCGAAGGCAGTGAAGGTAGAGCCGCCGGGGGAGGGCTGCTACTGACCTGCGCCGACGACGCCGGAGCCCGCCGCATCGCGGACTACGCACGCGCGGCGGGCCGGCGGGTACGCACGTACGGCGAGGCGCCGGACGCCGACATCGTGGTCAGTGCGATCGAGGCCGAGGCCGGTGGCGTCGCGTTCACGGTGGCCGGGACGGACATCGGTACGCGCCGCGTGCAGGTTGGTTCGCTCATCGGTCGCCACATGGCGCTCAACGCGACTGCGGCGCTGGCCCTGGCGGCCGAGTTCGGGCTCGACCTGGACGCGGTCACCACGGCCTGGGCCAACTTCGGTGGCGTGCACCGCCGGTTCGAGTCGCACGGCGTGGGCGGCGGCGTCCGCGTGTTCGACGACTACGCGCATCACCCGACCGAGGTCGCCGCTCAGCTCACCGCCGCGCGCGCGTTCGTCACCGCGCCCGCTCGGCTGATCGCGGTGTTCCAGCCCGGGACGTACAGCCGCACGCAGACGTTCGCGCGGGAGTTCGCCGACGCGATGGCGATCGCCGACATCGCCATCGTGATGGACATCTTTCCCGCCCGCGAGGAGCCGATCCCGGGCATCACCGGGGCGAGCATCAGCGACCTGATCGACCGGCCCGGAGTCGAGGTGATCTACGAGCCGCGGTACACCGACCTGCCCGATCGCGTCGCGGCCGTCGCCCGCAGCGGTGACCTGGTGATCACGATGGGGATCGGCAACGTGTACCTGCTGTGTCCGGACATCCGCGACGCCTGCGCCGAGGTGGGCCCGTGAGTACCGGAGTAAACACTCACCTCCGCGTCGCAGGCCAGGCCGACCAGGGGAAGGTGGGCGCGTGAGCACGACCCTGCAGCCGCGCCGCGCGGGCGCCGAGCCGCCGCAGCCGGGCGGGCCGGCCCACCGCAAGCTCGTCCTCGCCGCCGGCGGTGTCGTCCTGGTCGCGGCGATCCTGGTCTGGGTCATCGCGTTCAGTTCGGTGTTCGGCGTGAAGACGGTGACCGTCCGCGGCAATCACGCGCTCACCGCGGACCAGATCCGCGCGGCCGCGAACATCTCCGACGGGACGCCGCTGGTGCGCCTGGACGCGGCGGCGGCCGAGCACCGCGTGCAGGCGCTGCCCGATGTCGCCTCGGTGACGATCAGTACGTCGTTCCCGTCCACGGTCCTCATCGCGATCACCGAGCGCGTACCGATCGGCTACGTGAAGCACGGGGGCTCGTTCGACTTGGTCGACCGGACCGGTGACCAGTTCCACACCACGAGCACCGCGCCGAAGACGCTGCCGCTGTTCGTCGTGCCGTCCGGCTCGGACTCGCGTACGACCGGTGGTGCGGTGGCCACGGTCGCCGCCGCCCTGCCGGCGAAGATCCGGGCCGAGGTCAACTCGATCCAGGCCCTGGACCCCACCTCGATCACCTTGCTGCTCAACGACCAGCGGGTGGTGGTCTGGGGGAGTGCCGACCGCAGCGCGGACAAGGCGCGGATCCTGCCCGCGCTGCTCGCCGGCAACGGCACGACGTTCGACCTCACCGATCCCGATCAGCCCTTCGCGCGATGAACGCGCGCTCGCGGTGCCGCGAGCGAAATATTTCGTGTCGTCGGCGCGCCTGACCGCGATCGCTCGCCCCGGGTTCTAACTTCGGTTCCAACAGCCCAGGTTGACATAACATTAACGGTCTACTAGAGGGTGAGAGTTCGTCTCCCGCCCCGCGGACCAGCCACCACCCCGCCAAATACCGATCAACCCACAGGAGCCAGAGCCATGACAGCACCGCACAACTACCTGGCGGTCATCAAGGTCGTCGGTGTCGGCGGCGGCGGCGTGAACGCCGTCAACCGGATGATCGAGGTCGGCCTCAAGGGCGTCGAGTTCATTGCCGTCAACACCGACGCGCAGGCCCTGCTGATGAGCGACGCCGACGTCAAGCTCGACGTCGGCCGCGAGCTCACCCGTGGGCTGGGCGCCGGGGCGCAGCCCGAGGTCGGGCGCAAGGCCGCCGAGGACCACCGCGACGAGATCGAAGAGGTGCTCAAGGGCGCCGACATGGTCTTCGTGACCGCGGGCGAGGGCGGCGGCACCGGCACCGGGGGCGCACCGGTGATAGCCAGCATCGCTCGCAAGCTCGGTGCGCTGACGATCGGCGTGGTCACCCGGCCGTTCTCCTTCGAGGGCAAGAAGCGCGCGACCCAGGCCGAGGACGGTATCGAGCAGCTGCGGTCCGAGTGCGACACGCTCATCGTCATCCCGAACGATCGGCTGCTGCAGATCTCCGAGCGGAACGTCAGCGTGATGGACGCGTTCCGCAGCGCCGACCAGGTCCTGCTCTCCGGCGTCCAGGGCATCACCGACCTGATCACCACGCCGGGCCTGATCAACCTCGACTTCGCCGACGTCAAGAGCGTCATGAGCGGCGCCGGCTCGGCCCTGATGGGCATCGGCGCCGCGCGGGGCGACGACCGGGCGCGTCAGGCAGCCGAGATCGCGATCGCCAGCCCGCTGCTCGAGGCGAGCATGGACGGTGCGCACGGCGTGCTGCTCTCGATCCAGGGCGGGTCGGACCTCGGACTGTTCGAGATCAACGAGGCAGCCACGCTGGTCGCCGAGTCGGCCCACCCGGAGGCGAACATCATCTTCGGCGCGGTCATCGACGACACCCTCGGCGACGAGGTCAAGGTGACGGTCATCGCCGCCGGCTTCGACAGCGGCCAGCTGCCTTACAAGAAGGTCGACGTGCGGCGCGAGCCGTCCGCCGCGGCGCGCCCCTCGAGCGGCGCCGCCGGCTCGTCGGGCCCCACGGCGCAGGGCGTACCGGTCCAGGCCGGTGCCGGGCCGAGCCGGTCCGACGACGGGTACTCGGCGACCACCACGAACGGTGCGCGCAACCGGGTGAGCCTGGACGACGAGCTGGACGTGCCCGATTTCCTCAAGTCCTGAGGACGATCGCCGGCGCTCGGACCTGGTCACGGCGCTCGGAGCCGTTCGCCATCGCATCGCCGACGTCTGCGGCAGCGTCGGACGGGACCCGCACCAGGTCACGTTGATCGTCGTCACCAAGACCTATCCCGCGCGCGACGTCGTGACCCTGGCGCAGCTCGGCGTGCGCGACGTGGGCGAGAGTCGCGACCAGGAGGCGGTCGAGAAGCTCGCCCAGGTGGACGCGCGGCTGCGTGGACTGTCCGAGCAGCTCGCGCCACTGCGCTGGCACTTCGTCGGTCGGGTCCAGTCCCGCAAGTGCCGATCGATCGCGCAGTACGCCTCAGCCGTCCACTCGCTGGACCGCGCCGAGATCGCCGACCGGTTGGCGGCGGCGATCACCGAGTCGCGCCGTCCACCGCTCGAGGTCTTCCTCCAGATCAGCCTCGACGGCGACCCGGGCCGCGGCGGGGTCGTGGCGTCCGACGCTCTCGCCCTGGGTGACGCCGTGGCGGCGCACAGCGCGCTGCGGCTGCGCGGCGTGATGGCGGTTGCGCCGATCGGGGCCGATCCGGACCGCGCCTTCGCCGACCTGCACGAGGTGTCCGACCGCTTGCGAGCCGCACACCCGGCGGCCGAAGCGATCTCGGCCGGGATGAGCGGTGACCTCGATGCGGCGCTGCGACACGGCGCAACACACGTGCGTGTCGGATCGGCGTTGCTCGGCCGTAGAGCGCCGGTTATCGGCTAGCGTCGCAGCTGATCGGAGTAACGACAGCCCCACCGGCCACCGTCGTCACCACACATGCGGCACGAACTACTGGAGGACCCAATGCCCGGAGCAATGCACCGGATGGGCGTGTACCTCGGCCTGGTCGAAGACGGCGACTACGGGGACTACGACGGCGGCGACCCGAACGCCGCGGCTTACGGCCCCGATCGCGCTCCGGCCCGTCGCGAGGACTACGCCGAGGCCCGCTACTCGCGCGAGAGCAAGCCGGTTCGCCCCGAGGTCGCGCGCCCGCACGACTACACCGACGACGTCGAGCAGTACGCCAACGGCCACGTGCCGTCCAACGGCTACGCCGAGGACCAGACGTACCAGATCACCGCGCTGCACCCGCGCACCTACAACGAGGCGCGCACCATCGGCGAGCACTTCCGCAAGAACACGCCGGTAATCATGAACCTGTCCGAAATGGACGACGCCGACGCCAAGCGTCTGGTCGACTTCGCCGCCGGCCTCACCTTCGGCCTGCACGGACGCATCGAGCGGGTGACCGCGAAGGTGTTCCTGCTCAGCCCGCACAACGTCACGGTCACCGCGCAGGACAAGGCCAAAATGGTCGAGAACGGCTTTTTCAACCAGTCCTGATCGCATGTACTCGACGGGCACACCGTGCGGCCTGGCACCATGATGGTGTCGGGCCGTTCGTGTGCCCGGTACGGTGCCGCACGGGTGAGAGAGGGTGGGGGCGATGTCGGTGTTCTGGGACGCCCTCGGCTACGTCCTGTACCTCTACATCCTGGTCATCCTGGCTCGCTTCGTGGTCGAGGCGACCCGGCAGTTCGCCCGCTCGTGGCGACCGGTCGGGGTGACGGCGATCGGGGTGGAGATCGTCTACGTCGCCACCGACCCACCGCTGAAGCTCTTGCGGAAGCTGATCCCGCCGCTGCAGTTGGGCTCGGTGAGCCTGGACCTGAGCATCCTTATCCTGCTTCTCGGTATTCTGGCCCTGTATTGGGTCGTGTTGTCACTAAGGTGATGACGGCTTCTAAGATCAACCTGTACTGGACATCGAACTGCCATCGCACTAGGAAACTGCACCGGAGCGCCCGGCCCGCAGCGACACACGAGGTGACCGAATGCCGTTGACGCCCGCAGAAGTTCACAACGTTGCGTTCAAGAAGCCACCGATCGGCAAGCGTGGCTACGACGAGGAAGAGGTCGACGCCTTCCTCGACATCGTCGAGGTGGAGCTGTCGCGGCTGATCGAGGAGAACAACGACCTCCGGGCTCGCGGCGGCAGTGGCGCACCCGCGCCGGCCTCGACCGAGCAAGCCCCGGCAGCCGCTGACGGCGCGGCCGCGGCCGAGCTCGTCTCCGCCCGCGAGGACAACCAGCGCCTGCAGGCGCATGTCGCCGAACTCGAGCGGGCGATGACCCAGGGCAAGAGCGGCTCGCAGCAGCAGGTCGTGCAGATGCAGCAGCAGCTGGCCCAGACCGAGCAGCAGCTGGCCGAGAACCGCCGTCAGCTCGAGCAGGTGCAGCAGAACCTCGCCGAGTCCCAGCGAGCGGCCAAGGACGCGCAGACCGCCGCATCGGCGGCCCCCGCTGCCGCCGCGGGCCCGGCCCTGGCCGAGCACCACCAGCAGGCCGTCCAGATGCTCGCGCTGGCCCAGCAGACCGCCGACCAGCACCTGGCGCAGTCCAAGGCCGAGGCCGACCGCCTGCTGACCGAGGCCCAGACGAATGCGAAGAACTCGCTGGCCGACGCTCAGAGCAAGTCGGCCCAGCACGTCGGCGACGCTGAGAGCCGGGCCAAGAAGCTGGACGAGGAGAGCACCTCTCGCGCAACGCAGACCGTCCGCGACGCCGAGCAGCGCGCGGCCACGATCACGGCTCAGTTCGAGCAGCGCAAGGCCGCGTTGGAGCGCCGGGTCGAGGAACTGCGCGTGTACGAGCGTGAGTACCGCACCCGCCTGCGGGGCTACCTCGAGTCGCAGCTGCGCGACCTGGATGCGAGCGGTCGTACCGAGCCCAACGCATCGGCCGGGCCGGGCCACGAGCAGGCCGGCGCGCAGCAGGGCTGAGCGCTTTACTTCCATCGTTCGCGGGGGCGCAATCGACAGGGTGCGGCGACCCGCGCGGGTCGAGAAGGAGTAACGCAGGATGGTGCTCATTGGGCTGCTTCTGCTCGCTCTGGTCTGTCTCGCGTTGGGTCTGGTGCTGGCCAGCCCGGGCTGGCTGATCGCCTCGTTGGCCGTGACGGCGGTCGCGGCCTACGTGATGTGGACCAAGCGAAGCGAGCTGTCGACTCGGACGAAGGCGGCAGCGCCGGCGAGAGCGACCGCGCCGACTCCGGTGCAGTCGCCGGTGCCTGTGGCCACGGCTGCGGCCGAGCACGAGACTGTCCCGGCCGATGGCGACGTGTGGGTGATCGACGGACGACCCAACTACCACCGGCAGAGCTGTGCCCGGTTGGTCGGCACCGATGCCGAGTCCATCGCGTTCAAGCAGGCGAGCGAGGACGGCTTCACGCCGTGTCCGGACTGCTCGAGCATCCCGGTCCCGGTGGCGGCCGTGCCGCCGCCGCCGCCGCGGGCCGCCCCGCTGCCGGCCGCCGCTCCCGTCCCGCTGCCGGCTGCCGCGCCGGCCCCGAC